>CBDUMB010000427.1:0-3406 GCA_965368205.1 uncultured Pseudomonadaceae bacterium
CCCATCTTTATCAATATACTCCACCATATTTGGGAACATAAACATAAAGGCCAATATCAAACCGACGCTCATACCAATGAGTCCCCAAAAGATAGTGGCGTGGATGAATTTTTTGACAATCTGGTTGTCATAATAAAACTGTTCTGTTTGCATAGTGTTCGTTGGTTTATTCCTGCGCAATGACAGGTTCGGTTTCTGGATTGGTTACTGTTTTATTTGAAGTCTTATTTTTGCCTGAAGCACCCTCTTTTACAAGTTCATCTTCAAAAAGCATACGGACGGACGGAGTGTAAGTATCATCATACTGACCCTGCCATTGAGCCGCCGAAAAAATGGAAACGTTTGAGTCCCGGTGAGATGGTGCGTTTGCGTTATGGGTATATTATTCGTTGTGACGAGCACGTCTGTGACGACGCAGGTGAAGTTGTGGAGCTGAAATGCACCTACTTTCCTGACTCGCGCTCCGGTTCGGATACCAGTGGCCTGAAACCTAAAGGCGTTGTTCATTGGGTCTCTGCAGCCCATGCAGTACCCGTGGAAATTCGCAGCTATAATCGCCTGTTCCGTGTGCCGGACCCCTCAGCAACAAGTTTCCTTGAAGACATTAATCCAGACTCACTGGAAATTCTGCAGGGCTTTGTTGAGCCGGCGATTGTGGCGCACGAAGACACTCACTTTCAGTTTGAACGGCAGGGCTATTTCTGCAAAGACTCAAAATTACCCGGGGTGTTCAACAAAACTGTTTCGTTGCGTGAGGGTTTTTAGACAATGCACAGAGCAGAGCAGGTCACCATCATGGAAGTCAGCCCCCGGGATGGCTTGCAGAATGAAGATACTTTGATCACTACCGAACAGAAGCTTCGACTGATTGATTACGCCCTGGATGCCGGGTGTAAGCGCATCGAGGTGACCAGCTTTGTGCACCCTAAACGTGTACCACAAATGGCGGATGCCGAAGCGGTCTGTGCAGGTCTGCCACAGCGGGGTGATGTGACCTACACGGGTCTGATTCTGAATGAACGCGGTTATGAACGTTTGCGGGCTACCCAGCGACTTAACGAAGCAGGTTTGGTGGTGCCAGCCACAGACGTGTTTGGATTACGCAATCAAGGTCTGGATGTCGCTGATGCATTGACCATGGCTAAGAAAGTCATCAGCCATGGTGCTAACAACGGTTTTCCAGTGCAGGTCACCATAGCGGTGGCGTTTGGTTGTCCGTTCAGTGGTGATGTGCAGGCCCAGGCTGTAGTCGACATTGCGCAGGCGCTGGCAGAAGCGGCGCCGGTAGAGATTGCGCTTGCGGATACCATCGGTGTTGCTGTACCCATGCAGGTGTTTGATCTGTTCAGCGCAGTGCGTGAACGACTGGGCCCCGATATGCCTTTGCGTGCGCATTTTCATGACACGCGCAACACGGGCATCGCCAACGCGTTTGCTGCTTTGCAGGCGGGGGTGAATACCCTGGATGCCAGTATTGGCGGTATCGGTGGCTGTCCGTTTGCACCCAACGCTTCGGGCAATGTGGCCACTGAAGATCTGGTCTACATGCTTAACCGGTCCGGTGTGGCGCATGGGGTCGATCTTGAGAAATTGATACAAGGTGCCCAGTGGTTGGGGCCGGCGCTCAACAAAACCCTGCCTTCGTCCCTGCTCAAGGCGGGTAATTTTCCTGCCTCTGAAGGCGCTGAATAGCTCTGGTGCAACGCACGCCTTCTTTTCGTAATGTCCGCGCAGCACACAAGCGCATAGCGGGCCGCGTGCATGAGACACCACTGCTGAGCAGTGACACGCTGAGCAGGCTTGCCGGCGTCGAGGTGTTGTTTAAATGCGAAAATCTGCAGAAAAGTGGCTCATTTAAGTATCGAGGTGCACTGAACTCGGTACTGTCACTGCCTGACGCCGTGCGTAAGCTGGGTGTTGCGACACATTCTTCCGGCAATCACGGTGCGGCACTGGCGGCCGTGGCTCAGCGTCTGAATATTCCTGCCACCATTGTGGTGCCGAAAAACGCAAGCAGGTTCAAGCAGGACAACATCCGCCGTTACGGTGGGCGCATAGTGCATTGTGGCAAAACCCTGAAATCGCGCGAACAGAAATTGGCAGAGGTGCTTGCGGATACGGGCGCCACGTATGTGCCACCCTATGATCATGCCGGGGTTATTGCCGGGCAGGGCACCTGTGCCCTGGAAATACTCAATACAACACCCGAAGTGGATGAAATCTGGCTGCCCGTTGGCGGGGGTGGCCTGGCTGCGGGTACGGTGCTGGCCACCTCTGATCCGGCCCTTGCCAATCAGCGGGTTCAGGTTGTTGGTGTTGAGCCGGCGCTTGCTGGTGAAGCGCTGGTTGCCTTGCAGACACACAAACGCCAGCCACCGATGCCACCCCTCAGCATTGCTGATGGCTTACGCGCCTCGCTGGGTGTAATGAACTTTAAAATACTGCACGACTATCAGCTGCCGGTACATCTGGTGAGTGAGCAGGAAATTGTCGATGCTCAGGCCCTCGCCATGTCCTGTCTGAAGCTGGTGTTGGAACCCTCCAGCGCTGTACCTCTGGCCGCTTTGTTGAAACACGGCAGCGCTCGGCCTGACAGTCGCTCAGTTGCGGTTATTCTGACCGGCGGCAACGTTCAGTTGCAGTTCTGAAAAGACTTTGCGGCGGTTCTATACCTGGGTCTGGTTGCTCAGCGCAACTTTGAAATGCTGCACGGCATAGGTATCCGCCCAGCTGGAAAGCCGCCAGGAGTCGAGATAAGCGCCGTGTCCGCCGCGATGGGTCAGATGCAGAACGATGCCTTCTGGTAATCGACCATACTGCTCAGCCGGAATAATCGGGTCGTCAGCGGCAGCCAGGATGTGAGCGTTGACCCCCTGCAGGGCATCCGCGGACAGGTCATAAGCCTGAAAATACTCGTCTGTTGAGTCAAAGTCGGAATGGTAGCGGACAAAATAATCAGTCAGCGCGCTGACGGTGTTCAACGTCAGTGCATTCTTGAAGTTGTACACACCCGGGAACGCTTTATCTTTTTCCCGCCACACGCTGCGCCACTTCTTGATGAAATAGCGCTGGTACATGGCGCTGGCATCGATCTGATACATGGTGCTGGCGGGTTCCATAGCCGGTGCAATCGCAAGTGTAGGCAAGCCGGGCAAAGCCCTGGCCACCCGCAGCGCAAAGTTGCCGCCCAGGGAATAACCCATCAAGCCGCTGCCTTTTGTGCCATACAATCCGTCCAGGTGAGCGACCAGCGCATCCACTTCCTCAATCATCGCTGAGTTGAACAGACCCTGGTTGAGGTGTGCAGTGTTGCCATGATCGCGCAGATTGATACGTGCGGTTGAAAAGCCATTGCTGGCCAGAACAGTAGCGCAGGAACGCGCATAAGAGGATTGGGAGCTGCCCA
>CBDUMB010000428.1:0-3402 GCA_965368205.1 uncultured Pseudomonadaceae bacterium
ACATTGGTCCAAATATGCAGTTACGACGCCGAGCCAATGATGTGCGCAGCAGTCGTCTTGTGTGCACTTAAAGACCACAATAGGATGAGCGGTCGCACCAGTATGGTGCATTGTAACGGCAGCACTACACTGCTTAGCTTGATGGGAATGTTATGAGTCTATTTGGTAAGCGGCTTTGCCGTTTTTTAGCGATTCTGCTCGGGTTTGGGTCCGTTCAGGTGGTACAGGCACAGGACTGGTTCGAAGCTTTTAAAGACCGTGCGACGCCGGCGCAACTGCACCAGTTCTTGTATGTCATGCCCAAAGGTGGGGATCTGCACCTGCACATTACCGGTTCCGTATTATCCGAATGGATTTATGCTATTGCGCTTGAGCAGTCAGCTAATGGTTATCGTTATTACTCCAAGCATAGAATTGAAAATTGTCCAAGCGGATTGATTGGTGGTCGAAGCACGCCTTACCTCATGCTTTATCAGACCGTTGATCAGGTGGGTTACGATGCACTCGACGCCTGCGAACAACAGGAATACGTTGCGCTGGATGAATTCACACCCGTGCAGATTGAACGCTGGCAGAACGGCTTGCGTCTGGATAAACCTTACGAAGGGCGAGATGAGTTTTTCAGTAAACACTGGGAGCGGTTGGGCGATCTGGCTCGCAACCCTCATGTAGTTGGCGAATTTCTGGTGCGTAACATGCAGGCCTTTGCCGCCGAAGGCCTGGTCTATATGGAGCCTCAGGTGCCGATCTTTGGGTTCAGGACGGCGGCAGGCCAGACCCTCACACCGGATGAGGTGATGGCTGTATATATTGATCGCCTGGCTCGGAAGGACGCTCTGG
The DNA here is from genome assembly GCA_965368205.1 of uncultured Pseudomonadaceae bacterium. Lineage (GTDB taxonomy): Bacteria > Pseudomonadota > Gammaproteobacteria > Pseudomonadales > Azotimanducaceae > UBA4421. The sequence continues at coordinate 841 of CBDUMB010000428.1, forward strand.
ACACGGGTATGACGCTGCGTATGCAGGTGTCTTTGCTGCGTTTTTTACCTGACGCCGAAGAGATTCTGACCTACCTTTACAAATTCGCCCATGCTTATGAGCAGGTGGTTGCGGTTAATTTTGTGGGCCGCGAGGATAACGACAAAGGTTATCCGCTGCGGTTTCTGGACACCTTGCGAGAGCTGCGCAGGACCTACAGCGGTGTGCAACTGTCGATTCATGCGGGGGAGGTGGATGAGCCGAATTACCATGTCCGCGATACTCTGTTGTTAGGTGCAGACCGGATTGGTCACGGCGTTAATCTCATCACTGATCCGGGTACCCTTATCGATATGCGTTATGGCCCATATCTGGTGGAGATAAATCTGATTTCCAACCTGCTGCTTGAATATGTCACGCAATATGACCAGCACCCGTTTCCTGAATATCTGCGTACCGGTGTGCCCGTGGCCTTATCGACCGACGACCGGGGCATGTGGGATTCGACAATGACAGATGAGTTTTTTGTGGCGGTCACTGAGTTTGACCTGAGTTGGGACGAGATCCTTACCCTGAGTCGCAACTCGCTGTCGTACAGTTTTCTTGGTGCTGCTGAAAAACAACGCGTTCTGGCACTTTATAACAAGCGTATCGAGCGTTTCGAAAAAGACTTTCAGCGCAAGGGTGACAAAGTCTACGCAGATGCGCAGCCACCCCGTCTCGGGTTTGTCTGCCGACAGTACGAGTTATGTGACTAAATTTTTTTTGCCGGGATGAGAGTCCGTTTGGAAAACAGGAAGCAGATGATGCAGATGGTGTTGATGTATGTTGTGGGCGCTGTGGTGAGCTTAGGTCTGCTGTTCGGTTGCACGCAGGCCAAGCAGGAACAGACAACAGCAGTGGCGGAAAAACTGCCGGTCAAAATAGTGGTGGTCACCATGTTTGAGCGCGGCGCCATTGAAGGCGACGAACCAGGCGAGTTTCAGTTCTGGAAGGAGCGTCGTGAGCTGAATCAGAAGTTTGAATTACCCCACGCCCACCACGACCTCTACTACAACGCAGACAGCCAGATCCTGGGTATGATCACCGGTGTTGGCACCGCCAAAGCAGCTGCCTCGACCATGGCGCTTGGACTTGATCCACGTTTTGACCTGACACAGGCTTATTGGTTAGTTGCTGGCATAGCAGGGATTGATCCAGAAGATGCATCCATCGGCTCTGCTGCCTGGTCAGCTTATCTTGTGGACGGTGATCTCGGGCACGAGATCGACATCAGAGAAGTGCCTGAGGATTGGGACGTCGGCTACTTTGCGCGCCGTACCCAGAAACCTTTTGATCCGAATAAACCGCAACCCAATGGTGAGATGTTTCTGCTCAATGAGCAGCTGCGTGATTGGGCGTTCGAGCTGACGGAATCTGTTGTGTTGCCGGATCTGCCTGGGCTTGCGAAAACACGCGAACAGTACACCAATCACCCCAACGCACAGAAACCTCCGTTTGTGCTCAAAGGTGGTCACATTGCTGCACTGACCTTCTGGCATGGTGCAATGATGAACGACTGGGCGAACCGGTGGGTCAGCTACTGGTCTGATGGCAACACCGATATGGTTACCTCGGCAATGGAGGAAACAGGCACCTATCTGTCGATTGAATACCTGCACAATTCAGGTCTTGTCGATAAGCATCGATTTATGGTTTTAAGGGCGGGTAGTAATTACACCATGCAGCCGCCAGGGGTTGGTGCCGCGGAGAATCTGTTACGTGAAAATGAAGGCTATGCCGGTATGGAGGCGTCGTTAGAGTCCCTGTATCTGGTGGGTTCCGTGGTTATCGATGAGTTACTTGATAACTGGGCTCTGTATGCCTCCACGATCCCCTCTCCAGAGATGTCAGAGACAATCGATTAGCTTTTTACCTGACGCAATGTGCCTGTTTTTAAAGTGTTTTGGGCGCCGGGCTGAAAGGTGTAGATCAAAGCCCGCCGTTTTTCTGTGCTGTTGTTAGCGCCAGACCCATGCACACAGTGTGGGTCAAAAAAGATCAGCGAACCGGCAGGCACTTCAAATTGCACGGCATCGTTCAGATCGAAGGTGGTTGGGTCGGTATAGAAACCGCCCAGGTCTGTGCCATCGTCGGTGCCTGGTAACATGCCGGATTGATGGCTGCCTCTGACGATTTCAAAACAACCGTTGCTTATGGATTGGTCATCAAGGGTCAACATGACGTTGGGTAACAGATCCACATGATCACAGTCGTGGATCCAGTAAGGTGAATCCTGGTGCCAGCCGAAGCCAGCGCCGCCTGGTCCTTTCAGATTCAGCTTGGCTGTCCACAGCGAAAGATCTGTGGTGCCGAGAATCGAACACATTGGTGCGGTCAGACGCGGGTCATCTACCAGTTGGTCCAGGGCGTTATCAAAATCGACGATGGGTTCTATAACCCGAAAATTTGACTGTAACTCAGGTGCCTGACTGGTTGCTTCAAACTGCAGGGTGCTTCGCCCCACATCAACAAATCTTTTGCCGTCGAGGAAATACTCGTGTCCTGCTGGTGCCTGTCTTAAAGCGTTGGCGCAGGCGCGTT
>CBDUMB010000429.1:0-3396 GCA_965368205.1 uncultured Pseudomonadaceae bacterium
ACCCAGCCACAATAGAAAAATCACCCAGACATTCAGCAACAACCCCACCCAGACCATGTCGCGGGCTTTTTTCTCACCAAACAGCTCCGAGATAAGGTCGGTACACATGAACGTGACTGGGTAAGGCAGCACCCCTACTGCCACCACCATGGGGATCTGCACTCCAAACACGTTGAATGACAAGTCAACAAACCGGCTGATACCCAGCACATTCAGCAGCGCCAGGGTGCCAAGGAATATTCCAGAGAGAATCAGGAATACGCGCTGCCGACGCTTGTGGTAATCCGGTGTCATAGGCTCAACCTAACGCGGCTGCTTCAACCATTGCGCGTTTACACAATTGTTAAGTCGATTCTGCTCAAGATAGTTAAGCGCCACTTCTCCACCTTTAAAGCGCATGTCGTAGACAGATTCCGGTGTAAAAAAAGCAGAATGGGGCGTAATCAGAAGACGATGATTGATCCAGTCTTCGTCCGCAGCCCAGGCTTTGATCAAAGGATGATCCGGGTTAGCAGGCTCCTCAGGCAACACATCCAGGCCCGCTGCTTGAACATGATTCGCCTGCATCGCCTGATACAGGCCGTCCAGGTCAATAATTGGTCCGCGCGCGGTATTAATCAGAACCAGACCAGGTTTGCTGTGTGACAGGACATCGGCGTTGATGAGTTTTTCAGTGTCTTCGGAAAGCGGTAAATGCAAGCTCACCACATCACTGGTGCTGAACAGCTCTTCTAACGACTGTACGCGACGGATGCCAACGCTCAGCTCTGCACCATTTTCACGAAAGGGGTCATACATCACCACGTCCATGCCAAAAGCTTTGGCACGCAGCGCGGCAGCCGTACCGATGCGACCGAGACCAACCACGCCAAATGTACAAACTGACAACCGCTTGCCGTAAGGGTTGAGGGCTGGCCGCCACAGACCTTTCGGATCCTTTTTGAGTTCGCGGGTATGAAATGTGATGCCTTTCATCAGCGACAACATCAGCGCCATCGCGTGATCGGCAACTTCCTGGGTACCGTAGTCAGGCACATTGCACACAGGAATGCCCAGTTCAGCCCACGCCTTGGTATCAAGGTTATCGAAACCGACTTTGGGGGTTACAAAAATTCGGCAGCGAGTCAGCTTAGCTCGATACTCTGCTGGAACGTCATTAACACTGACAAGCGCATCACAGGTCGCCCACTGTTCGTCCGTCACATCGGCATAACGCTCGCAGAAATGCGCCGTATGCTCACCTACGCTGGCCACTTCGATTTCTCGATTATCCGGCCATCGCATTGCTGGCCACAGAATATTAAATGTCATGCTATCTCCCCGGAAAATAATTTAAACAAACAGCAAGCGTCCTCTAAAGACGCTAGGTTACCTTACCTGCAACTATATCGGCCAGAAGAGCCACACTCTGACGTAGATCTGCTTCCTTGATACCCCCAATACGCAGGCGGGTGGCGACCAGATGCGTCATCCCCAATCGGTCCTGATACAGCTGCAACTTTTCCCGTACCTGCTCAGGTGTGCCTATCAAGGTCCAATCGTCGACCCCTTCCCCGTCAAGCAAGCGCACGTTTTCACTTTTCTCAGCCAGAGACGTTTTCAACGTCTTCACAAGCGCGGTATCTTCACTGACAAACACCGTTCGCATCAACGGGATTGTTGTCGGTGGAGCGACACCTGCAGCTTCAGCAGCCTGCAGGTGTTGTGCATAATTGTTTTCAAGTGTCGCCATACTTTCCATAGGCGAACACAAATACGGTAAACCTAAGGTGCCCGCCTGGGCCAATGCCTTAGGCCCGAAAGCTGCCACCCATAAAGGTGGATGCGGTTGCTGAAACGGACGCGGATGCACTTCAACAGCGTGCTCCATGTTGCCATCTAACGATATTGACTTTCCGCTCCAGGCGTCTTTCATCAAACCCAGCGTCCAGGCAAAAATACGCCGCTTCTCTTTCGCAGGTACATGAAAAGCGCGCAGCATTTCCGGCGCATAGCCGCGCCCCACGCCAAGAATCAACCGGCCTCCACTGAGCTGGTCGAGTACGGCCACCTGCTCAGCAGCCTGCAAAGGATTGCGCAACGTCAAAAGGTAAGAGGTTGTCCCCAAACGTATCGAGCGTGTTGCGCCCGCTATACTGGCCAGCAAAGTCAGCGGGTCGGGCAGTGCATTCGCCCCGAAGTGATTTTCCGGCAACCAGATGGACTCGTACCCACAAGTTTCAGCAAACTGGGCCTGTTCACACAAGCTCGCCGCGCTCAAATCGGAGAAGTCCCAGGGGGTAAGGCCCAGATGCAGATTATTCAATCAAAATGCTCGTTCATGTCTGTTGCGCGATTAAACACCAGCCACAGGCAGATAGAAAATGCGTTGCTAAACTTATGTCATGATTAATGTCGATGTGGTGTGTGAGGCTGAACACCTGCCACGCCTCAAACTATTGCAAACCCACATGCGCAGTCTGAACGTTGAGTTACAGATTCATGAGACTGTGCCTGAAACCTGCAGCAACCGACTGCTGATTGTGCCCCGACAACGCAACTCAAAGCTCACCTCGCTGGACGTTCCGGACGACTGCGAGCGGATTGCGCTGTTCCTTGATGAGCAAACCGAACCCATTGAAGCGGACATGCAGGTCACCCTGCACAGCTGGCCAGCTCGCTCATCAGATCGACATGTAGAAACCCTTGCCAGGCACCTGCACAGTGGTCGACGAACCCTGTCCGACGAGGATATCAGAGACAGCGACACCGCAGACCATCAGACCAGTAGAAGCGAAACAAGAGCAACTCAGCGCGCAGCTCTGCAAAGCAAACGGGCAGAACGCCGGAAGAACGTGTTCACCCTCACCCTGCTGGGCGTTGGCGTTGTTGCGTTAGTCAGTCTGTTGGAAAGCGAGCCAAAAAAGGTTGATGAACAGACTGTGCCGGACCCGGAACAGCACACTCTGGTTGAGCAGGCTGACAAAATCGAGGCGCCCCCCAGCGTGGCCAGCGAAGATGGGAAAGACGAAGATGGGGAAGAAGAACGAGAGAAACGAGAGGAAACAGAGGCATCCGACAACCGCCCTGCAGGACATTCAACGACCACAACTCAGCCATCGCCACAACACACCCCTGAGGTTGTCATCATTGACGAAACAGGTGCCAGAGTGAGTCAGGGGGATGCGCCTAAACTGTGCTCGCCAGCAGATCTAGAGGAAGGCCTGGCTTCAGAGCCGTGCCGGCTGGTGCTGTTTTAACTGAACACATCCAACAGCGCCCGTGGCAGCAGGTTCCAATACCAGAACCAGTAAACCAACGCTGACTGCAATAACAGCACGATGACAAAATGTATGCGCCTGGACAGCCACCAGAAACCACGTACAAGCACCCGATAAAGCTGCAGAAACTGTATCA
>CBDUMB010000430.1:0-3377 GCA_965368205.1 uncultured Pseudomonadaceae bacterium
GCGCGTATACCTTGCGTTTGTGTGGGTCGGCTATATGAGTTGGGTGGCGTATTTCTGGCTGGGGTTTGCCGGCATCGGTGTGGTCTGCGTATTGAGTACGCGCTTGCTGCGCCGACAACTCTATAGATCCACCAAGGTGGTTCGGCGAATACATCTGCAAGCGGATGACATCAAAGGTGTCTGGCAACTGGCTGGTTTGCTGTGTATTCACACCCACAGCGCAAGCCACTGGATATTGCCTGGCGAAATCCTGGCGGGGCAGCGGGCCACCTTAGGCGCGTATCTTCTCGAGCATGTGCCGCGTCAAGCGGTAGGTTTGAGAATATCGAGTTGATCAATACTGCCAGGGAACATAATTGTGTCCTGAGCGCGGGTCGCGGTGTCGGGATAATCCAGGTTGTAATGCAGGCCGCGGCTTTCGTGGCGTTTCAGTGCGCAGCGTACAATCAGCTCCGCGACGTGTAACAGGTTGCGCAACTCAATCAGGTCATCATTGACACGGTAGTTAGTGTAATACTCGTTGACCTCCTGTTTGAGTAAGTCAATCCGATGTTGGGCCCGCGCAAGGCGTTTGTTAGTCCTTACGATACCCACGTAATCCCACATGAACCGACGCAGCTCATCCCAGTTGTGTGCAATCACCACAGACTCATCCGAATCGGTCACTTTGGATTCGTCCCAGTGCGGGAGTATGGGTATATCAAACGGCCGGTCCAGCTGGCTGATGATTTTTTCAGCCGCGTTATGGCCAAATACCAGGCACTCCAGCAATGAATTGCTGGCCAGACGGTTGGCGCCATGCAAACCCGTATAGCTGACCTCGCCTGCCGCATAGAGATTGGGTAGATCAGTTCGTCCGTGCTGGTCTACAACCACGCCGCCACAGGTATAGTGCGCCGCAGGCACCACTGGAATGGGCTCTTTGCTGATGTCGATGCCCAGGTCTTCACAACGTTGGGCGATGTTTGGGAAGTGGCTCCAGATAAACTCTTTTGAACGGTGGCTGATGTCCAGATAAACGCAGTCTGCGCCGAGGCGCTTAATTTCATGGTCGATTGCACGCGCCACAATGTCTCTGGGCGCAAGTTCTGCACGTTTATCAAACTTGTGCATGAAGCGACTCCCGTCAGGTAGCCGCAGCACACCCCCTTCGCCGCGCACAGCTTCCGAGATGAGATAGCTACCCGCATGCGGGTGATACAGGCAAGTAGGGTGGAACTGATTAAATTCCATATTGGCGACCCGACAACCGGCCCGCCATGCCATGGCGATACCGTCACCGGTAGAACTGTCGGGATTGCTGGTATAGAGGTAAACCTTGCTCGCGCCACCGGTGGCCAGAATCACAAACCGTGCCTGGAATACTTCGACATGGCCGGTACTGCGATTTAACACGTAGGCGCCAGCGCAACGGCTCGGGTAGCGACCCAGCCGGGAAAGGTTGATCAGGTCGATGGCAAGACGGTCATCCATCAGCTCAATATTCGGATGGTCGAGGACTCTCGCGGTCAGGGTTTCGTTTATGGCGCGCCCGGTGGCATCAGCCACATGCAGAATCCGGCGCTGGCTGTGGCCACCTTCCCGGGTCAAATGGAATTCATTGCCTTCCTGGTCGAAGTTCACGCCCCAACTGGACAGGCGGCTGATAACGTCTGGTGCTGATGACACCGTCATGTTGACGATGTCTTCGTCACAAAGACCGGCCCCGGCGACCAGGGTATCTTCCACATGATCGCCAAACGTATCTTCTGCCGCGGTCACGGCAGCGATGCCACCTTGTGCCCAATGGGTTGAGGCGCTGGCCATGCCGCCTTTGGTCAGCACGGTTACCCGAGCGTGTTCAGCCAGTTGCAGGGCGGCACAAAGACCCGCAGCGCCGCCGCCGATAATCAGCACATCTGTGGAAAATCTCTGTGACACGCACCCACCTGATAAATTGGTTAAATAAGCGCCCTAGTATATAGCGGCAGACATCGGCAGAATATCGCGGCTTTGCGATGCAGGTCTTCTGCTCGCCAGATTACTTAAAACCGGAATCCACTTGGCGCAAGATACAGACCAGGAACTCGTGAAACGGGTCCAGAAAGGCGACCAGGCAGCATTTGATATGCTGTTTGCGCGTTATCAGGTGCGCATTCTTAATCTGATCGGTCGTTATGTCAGAGACGCCGATGAAGTCAGAGATGTCGCCCAGGAAGCCTTTATCAAGGCCTATCGAGCCATTCCAAGGTTTCGTGGCGACAGTCAGTTCTATACCTGGCTCTATCGTATAGCCATCAATACAGCAAAAAATCACCTGGTGTCTCGCAGCCGGCGGCCGCCAAGCAGTGATGTTGATATTGAAGACGCCGATTATCGCGATGATGCGGATATGTTGCGTGACAGCGAGGATCCGGAATCCGCGTTAGCCCGGGATCAGCTGCAATCAACCATTCACGATGCGTTGTCCCAGCTGCCGGATGATCTGCGCAGCGCGTTAACTTTGCGCGAATTTGACGGTCTCAGTTACGAACAGATCGCGGAAATTCTTGAGTGTCCGGTGGGGACCGTACGCAGTCGCATATTTCGTGCGCGGGAATTTGTTGATCAACGCATCAGGCCACTGCTGGACAACACAGATGAATCGAACTAATCAGTAAAGGCCTGGTCTATAGGGGAGCGCGTGGACAAGCGCTAATGGGGAAACGGTAGGACGGTAGGAATAGGTATTGGTGATGACGGAACAACTACGAGAGTCACTTTCAGCGGCTATGGATAACGAGGCAGATGCCTTTGAGTTACGCCGTGTTTTAGATGAAGCCAAGCAGGATGAGAGTCTGCGCGAACAATGGTATCGCTTTGCGCTGGTCCGCGACGTGATGCGCGAAGATATGCAGCATTATCAGCCGGGTCTGCGTGAATCGATCTGGGAAGCGATGAACGCAACCGAAGATCAGGATGAAGATGTCACTCAACCGCTGCGCGATGTGTCCGTCGATAAGCAGAAAAATCAGCGTTCACCCTGGATAGGGCGGCTCACGGGTACAGCAGTTGCCGCAGTGGTCGCCGTTCTGGTGATGATTAACGGCGGCGTTTTTGACAGCGAAATTGAACCTGTCGCCGCCGACTATGCGGGCGTTCAACCGGCTCTGAGGGGCGGTGATCTGGCGCCGGTCATGTACCAGCAGGCCACTCCGGTTGATCAGCAGCGACAACAGGCGCTGATGTTACATCACATACAGCAACGCGCCATGAATCAGGCCAGTCTTGCGTCGTTCGTGAAAGTGGCTACATTCCGCAGCGCGCCGCCTCAGGTGTCGGCGGAAACCAACAACGGTCTGAGCCCCTCCCAGCAATGATGAACGTCTCCCGTGTTCTGCTGCTGGCTGTTTTTGTTT
>CBDUMB010000431.1:0-3363 GCA_965368205.1 uncultured Pseudomonadaceae bacterium
GCTCTCTATGAGTTCCGTATGCCAATCTGTTGGTACAGCCTGCCTTAGGGCATCACCTCGTTCACGGAGCTCATCTAAGCTTGTGGTCAGGGTTTTGAGCAGCGGTAAATGCTGCGGCAGTTCTTCAGGCTGTTCGTAGAGCTTCAACGTGGCGTCGAGCACCGCAAGGGTAATTTTGTCAGCCCGCATAGCGCGTTTCATTGGGTTTTTCTTGATCTGCGCCAGCAGAGACTTTTTACCGGCAATGATACCTGCCTGCACGCCGCCTAATAACTTATCGCCACTGAACGTAACGAGATCGATACCGTCTTTCAGCACAGACTGGGGCGTGGGTTCAGCAGGCAGGCCCCAGCGTGTGAGATCTACCAGGGTGCCGCTGCCCAGATCCACACAGCTGGGTATGTCAGCTTGCTGGGCAAGTTCCGCAAGTTCAGCAGCATGCACTTCCTGCGCAAACCCGCTGATGTAGAAATTGCTTGGATGAACTTTGAGCAGCATGGCTGCCTGATCGAGCACCTGAGCAAAGTCTTTTGTATGTGTACGGTTAGTTGTGCCTACTTCAAGCAGTTCACAACCAGAGCGAGCCATTAATTCCGGCAATCGAAAACTACCGCCGATTTCAATCAGTTCACCTCGGGATACCGGTACTTTTTTCCCCTGGGCAAAAGTATTCAGGCACAACATCAGGGCAGCTGCGTTGTTATTCACTATTGTCGCTGCTTCACAGCCGGTAAGACGGCAGATACGCGCCTCCACAATGGCATCCCTGTCCCCACGCCTGCCTTGTGCCAGGTCGTATTCGAGATTCATCGGTCGCGTAACAAGTGGCTGGACCGCTTGCCACAAGCTTTCGCTGAGCAAGGCGCGACCGAGATTGGTATGTATCACCGTGCCGGTCATATTAAAAACCGGTGTATACCGGCTTGAGTTCAGACTTGCTGCAACGGGTTCAACATAACCTGAAGCGTCGGTCGCCCAGGCTGGCACAGACCGCTCTGTGCGCATCTCAGCTTGCAGCGCTCTGATCTGATTGCGCACAGCCTGGATGCCATGGGTATCGACCAAGGCAGTCATTTCACTGGCTTTGAGCAGTAAATCGACAGCTGGCAGGTCACGTAAATCGGGCATGGTGTGTTTACTTTGAAATGTCAGCGCGCAGTGTACTCATAGCCAACAACAGCGCCAAATCTGGTTATGATAGAGACAACATTGATCTGGAGAGAAACATGTCAACTGCACGTATCAGTTTGCCAAGCAAAGGCCAGCCCTGGGCGGAGTTACAGCAGCGAATGTCTGACATGGGCAAACATGATGTCGATTGGCGTCACGGTAAAGCGTCCGTGTACGTCTTTCATTCAGGTGATGACGTCATGCAGGTTGCCCACGATGCCTACGGCATGTACATCGCGGAGAACGGACTGGGGCCTGGCGCTTTTCCAAGTCTGAAAACAATGGAGTCGGAAGTTGTCAATATGGCGCTGTCTCTGCAGAACGCGCCTAACAGTGCAGCCGGATCAATGACGTCAGGCGGATCGGAAAGCATCCTGCTGGCTATTAAAGCCTGCCGCGACACCCGGGCAGCCACAGCGCCGGTAGCTGGCACGCCAGAGATAGTTGCTCCTTATACAGTGCATCCCGCATTCGACAAGGGCGCACACCTGATGGGCCTCAAGGTCATTCGCGTACCCTGCAGTGAAAATTTCTGCGCCGACGTCACAGCCATGGCAGAAGCCATCACACCCAATACCATTATGCTGGTGGGTTCCGCGCCTTGTTTTCCCTATGGCCTGATAGACCCTATCGATGAACTCAGCCAGTTGGCTCTGGATCGTGACCTCTGGCTGCATGTTGATGCCTGTGTCGGCGGATATCTCAATCCTTTCATGCGAACTGTTGTGGATGATCAGCCGGGAGAAGAAATAGAAGCCTACGATTTTGCGCTGCCTGGTGTCAGTTCTATGTCACTGGATCTGCATAAATACGGCTATGCTGCAAAAGGCGCCAGCACGGTGCTGTACAGGGATAAGAGTTTGCGTGATGCGCAGATTTTCAACGTCGATGTCTGGCCGTGCGGGCAGATGTTCACGCCGACTCTGGCCGGTACCCGCCCCGGCGGCGCAATCGCTGCAGCCTGGGCTGTGCTGAACTATCTGGGTGAAGAAGGCTATGTGGCCCGGGCTGCATTGATCAAAGATGCTCGTGAGCAGTTGGTAAAGGGCTGCCAGGCCCTTGGCCTGGAGGTTTTTGGCCACCCTAAGCTCTCAATTGTCGGTTTTGGTAGTAAAAACGACGATATTTTGGCTGTTGGTGAAGGCCTTTATGAAGACGGCTGGTTTTCTTCACGCTTGAAAAATCCCGACGGTATACAGGTCATGATTTCGCCTGAACACCACAAAACCATGCCTAACTATCTGAAAGCTATAGAGAAAAACTTGGAAGACGTTCGTGCCGGTAGGCGTAAACGCGTCTCTGGCAAAGTCTCATATAGCTGAATATTCCGCAAAGGCAACGCTATATAACAAATTAGTTGTAGTCATAACCGATTAAACCGATTAGATTCTCTTTCAACGAATCGATTAAACCGATTAGCCCGAGACGCCAACCGCACGACGGGTAAACGTTTTCATCGAATTCGTTAGGATTTTGAGAGAAGATAATCAAGAGTTAGGAGATTGAGTACAACAATGGCCGGTGAACACACAAATTATCTAACACCTACCGAGGTTGCGGGTTTGCTGCTGGTTTCACCTATCACTGTTAGACAATGGGCGCAGAAAGGCCTGTTGGAAGCTCAAACCACCGCAGGTGGCCATCGACGATTTACTATGGAAGAAGTGGAACGCTTCGCCAGGGCGCGCGGTATCGCTTTGCCAAATAGTCAACGTCGGGTACTGGTAGTTGACGATGATCGTCAATTAAACAACTACTTAGTGGCCTTACTTCAGACTTCGGTTGAAGACATTCAGGTTTTCAGCGCAGCGGACGGTTTTGAAGCCGGACGCATGGTTCAGGAACATAAACCTGAAATAGTGCTGCTGGATATCATGATGCCGGGTATGAATGGCGTGGACGTCTGTCGCTCTATCAAAGCAGATCCGGCAACTCGCCATGCGCAAGTGGTCGCCATGACTGGCCATCACAGTGCAGAACTCGAACATCGGGTTCTAGAAGCGGGCGCATCTGTGTTATTGAAAAAACCATTTTCGCGGGACGATGTCCTGCGCGAATGCGGATTATCAGCTCTCGACTAACGGATCTGTACCACACACGAAACGGAGCACGTGATGTACGTCGAAGCTACACAAATAGTTGATGAGAAAGAAGTAAACGAATGGTTTCAGGTAGAAGAAATTTCTCCTATCC
>CBDUMB010000432.1:0-3339 GCA_965368205.1 uncultured Pseudomonadaceae bacterium
CCAGGGATCACCAGATCATCACCTGGGATGCCATCGGGCACGGGGCTTCAGACAGTCCCATGGACACTGGACGATACGCTTACACCGAGGCCCTTGCGGATATGGCTGCAATATTGGATGAAGTGGGCGTTGAACAGGCGATTATCGGCGGCCTGTCCATGGGTGGTTACTTATCGTTGGCCTTTCATGCCGCGCACCCGATGCGAACCCGGGCGCTGATTCTTGCAGACACCGGACCGGGTTATCGAAACGATGAAGCGCGCGAGCAGTGGAATAAAATGGCCAGAGGCCGTGCTAAATACTTCCGCCTGCGCGGCCTTGACGAACTCGACGCAGATGACCTCGCTCATGGGGGTACACACCGTTCTGCGGAAGGACTGGCGCTGGCTGCGGAACATATGCTTGTCCAGCACGATGGTCACGTGATGGCCTCGCTGCCAGACATACATGTGCCTACTTTGGTTATTGTCGGCGAAAACGACACGCCTTTCATCCAGCCGAGTCAGTACATGGCAAACAAGATCCCCGAGGCTGAGCTGGTCACGATCCCGGGTGCCGGCCATGTTGCCAATATCGACCGCCCGAAATTGTTCAACGACAGCGTTGTTGGCTTTCTGCAAAAGCTCGCATAAACTAGGCTGACAATTAAAGCAGTACCAGCATCGAGGGGCAGGAATGCGTAGACCATTTGGACGGGGACGAGAAGAGGAAGGTGAAGAGGCGATCAACCTCACGCCCATGCTGGACGTGGTGTTCATCATGCTCATTTTCTTCATTGTGACTGCAACGTTTGTCAAAGAAGTGGGCCTGGACGTTAACCAGCCTGATGACGAAAAACCTAAAACCGTAGACCCGGATAAAAAGAGTATTGTGGTTCGGATAACCAACCGTGACCGCATCATCATTGCCCAGCGCGATGTGGATCGACGCGCGGTACGTGCAAACATCGAACGCTTGCATGCAGAAAACCCGGAAGCGCCGGTGATCATTCAACCGCACCCTGACTCAACCACTGATCTGATGATTCATATTATGGACTCAGCCAGGCAGGCGGGCGTGTTTAATGTGTCCCTCGCCGCGCAGTGACGCGGCACATCAGACACCAAAAGGCCGTTATACGGCCTTTTTTTTGGCATATGATTTCTCTGTAACCCTGGTTCCCGCTACAAATAGAGTTCCCTTCCGAGATGATTGATTTACGCAGCGACACCGTCACACAGCCTTGTGCAGGCATGCGTGCAGCCATGGCAGACGCAGAGGTTGGAGACGACGTCTACGGTGAAGACCCCACCGTATCGAAACTTGAACAAACTCTGGCACAGATGCTCGGCAAAGCCGCTGGGGTGTTTGTCCCCAGTGGCACACAATCAAACCTGCTGGCGCTACTGACCCATTGCGGTCGCGGTGACGAATACATTGTCGGCCAGGATGCCCATACCTACCGTTTTGAAGGCGGAGGCGCGGCGGCACTCGGCGGCATACAACCACAGCCCCTTGATTGCGCTGCGGACGGTACCTTGAACCTTGATTTGGTGAAAGCCAACATCAAACCAGACGACTTCCATTTCGCGAAAACGCAATTGTTGTGTCTGGAAAATACAATCAGTGGTCGCGCCCTGCCCCTTGTCTACCTGAATGAAGCGCGCCGCTTATGCGACAGCACTGGCCTGCAACTGCATCTCGACGGCGCGCGTTTTTTTAACGCAGCCGTCGAACAGAATCTCGAACCAGAGGCGCTTGCAGCGCCGTTCCACAGTGTCTCGATCTGTTTAAGCAAAGGCCTGGGCGCACCGGTGGGATCAGTTCTTGTTGGTGAACAGGATTTCATTCAACGTGCGAGGCGCTGGCGCAAAATGGTCGGCGGTGGCATGCGGCAGGCGGGCATCATCGCTGCCGGCGGGCTTTATGCACTTGAGCACAACATCGACCGTCTGGCCACAGACCATCAACATGCACACAGAATAGCTACGGCCCTAAGCGCGAAGTTCGGCAACGTGCTGGTCCGCCACTCGACAAATATGGTGCACCTGGATATTGATGCAGATGTATACAAATCCTTAGCTAAACATTTTGAGCAGGCAGGCATTCGGGTCGGGCGTCCACGCTGGGTTTTCCACCTGGATATTACCCCCGGCGATATTGACCTGATCGAATCACAGATCGCTTCATTTACTCAATGACAAACACCGTCATGATCTGCCCTTGATGTTCCCGCCAGAAGCCATAACCGTCCTCTAACCGCTGGTTGGGTGAATGGCCTCCGAGATAGCGAATGGTGAAGGTTTGGTCTGCGGGGTGCAGGAAAATTTCCGCTTCCAGAAAGCCAATGAATTTCTGGCCAATGGGATAGATTGCTTTATAACCCGCCTCTTTGGCGGAAAACATCACCGTTGCGGCATCAAAATCTGATGCGCTGATCTGCTTCTTTTCTGTATCGCTGAACAACACACGGAACAGGTTCTCTTCCACGCGCCCGGCAGCTTCAATATCCAGCCCGATACCGCCAAGAGAGGTAGATACTGCCGCACCAGCTATCGTATCGCTGTGGGTTATACTGCCAATACAGGTCTCTGGCCAGCGCGGCACACGGCTGTTTCGCAGAATAGGTTGGGGCTCCAGTCCAACCATCTTCTGAGCCAGATGTGCGCAATACCGTCCACTGGCAAATTCGAACTGGCGGCGCTGTGCCATCGTCTGAATTTCCGCAAGTTCCAGCGCATCCAATTCGTCGCGACGATCCTCAATTTTAGCCAGAACAAGTGCTGTACCCGCCAGATCGGGTAACGAGGATGATAAACCCCCAAACTCATTGTCCAGAAAGTGCCACTGCATAAAGACATAGAATCTAATAACCAAACTCGATAATATCGCTTTTTGGGGTCGGAAAGCTAAAGCGACGTTATATCTTCTTAACGTAAGTCTCTAATGGGTAACATAATTTTTTTAAACGGGTGTTCCAGTTCGGGGAAAACCACCCTTGCGCTTAAACTCCAGCAGCTACTCGATGAACCCTATCAACACATCGCGCTTGATCAGTTCAGAGATGGCCTACCCAGCCGCACACGCGGTCTGAATGCACCGGAACATTCCTCCGGTTCAACTGGTCTGAATGTTGTCCCAAACACCGATGATGGCAACTGGGTGACACACATCCGCTTTGGTCCCCATGGCGAGAACATTCTCAAGGCCATGCGACGCACCGTTGCCCTGTTCAGCGAACTAGGCAACAACGTGATTGTTGATGACCTGTTATTCAAGCGCGAATACCTTGACGACTACGTTGACGTGCTTGATCCCACAAAGGTCTGGTTTATCGGCGTGAAGTGCAAACTGGACGTT
>CBDUMB010000433.1:0-3330 GCA_965368205.1 uncultured Pseudomonadaceae bacterium
AACAGCGGCGCGAGCGCTGTCAAACGCGCGCATCATGGTTTCTTGATTCAAATTTGAAAAAGCGGTGAAGGATTTACGAACCCCTTCCTGGTCGCGTTTGGCCAGCGCGGCATCCAGCTGAACGGCAAAATCCCGGTAGCGACTGTTGTCGATAACAGCATATGGGTGGATGGCTGTCAGATTCGGGGCGACCTGTTCGAACAGTGTGCGTGCAATCAGCCGCAACGGCAGATTGCAGCTGGCGGACATGAATGACTCCATTAACTCGAATCGTGCCAGGGTGTGGGCTTCTTTGCCCAGCTCGTCGTGGATCAGTGGTTTAACCAGCTCTCGGATAGCAGCAATTTCGTCATCGCTGGCCAGCTCCAGGGTTTGCTGAGCGGCCATGCTGACCATGGAGTTGATGACCATGAGAATCTGATCGACCAGCCTGGGGTCCGGCAGATCGCCCTGTGCAAGCAGGTGGCCGATGACGTCGAGACTGGCGTCCTCGGTTTTTTTCACCCGGGCGCCACCGGGTTGAACTTCGGCCAGGCCAATCTGTTCCAGTTTTTTCATCGCCTCGCGCACAGCGCCGCGATTAGCATCGAAACGTGCCGCCAGGTCGCGTTCAGAGGGCAGGCGTTCTGCAACCCGGTAGTGACCGGACAGAATATCCTGAATCAGGCTGCCAGCTATGATGTCGTGTTTTCCAGCCAAGGAAACATGCTCCAAAGGTGCCAGTAACCGTCATCGACTGTCTGGCGTATGAGTTTGGTCTGTCCGAATTGGTCAGACCACCATGGTCAGGGCAAGTCTAGTTGGAATTTGCGGAACATCAAGGGTTTTGTTACGCAAAGTAACGAAATGTGCGCCAGGGCACACTTGCCCTGGCGAGGCAAGACGGCAGGAAGGGAGGGTAGAAAGTAAGCCGGGCAGAGGCCAGCTTACTTGGGGCGTCGATCCAGCATGTTGCCGGTGCGTAACAACTGTTCAACCTTCTGGCGTCGTTCATGGGTGCGTATTGACCAGTAGCTTTCGTCAAATGCGGCTCTTTCGGTGCGCAGAATGACACCCATGGCGGTTGGCAGATGCAGATTGGCCAGCAGCAGGGCAAGCGTGGCGTTGGTCTCGTCATGCACCTGGATGTCCTCCAGCGTGACGCCATCTTCGCCCAGAGTGACACACTCCAGGCTCAGGGTCTTCGGATTGAGTCTTAGACCTTTCTCATTGTTGGCGCCATACAGCAACGGCTCGCCGTGACGCACATGGATTTGGGTTTCTGCAGCGGTCTTTTTTGCGACAACATCGTCGAACACATCTTTGTTGTAAACGATGCAGTTCTGCAGAATTTCAACAAAGCTGCTGCCTTTATGGTGCTTTGCCTCGTTGAACAGCCCCGGCATGGTTTTCTGGTCGATGTCGACACAGCGGGCAAAGAAGGTTGCGCCTGCACCGATGGCAAACTGGCCAGGTGCCAGAGGTGCTTCAACTGAACCAGCCGGGCTGGTCGGGCTGTGCGTGCCAGGTCGTGAAGTGGGTGAGTATTGCCCTTTGGTCAGGCCATAAATTTCATTGTTGAACAGCAGGATATTCAGGTCGATATTGCGACGCAGGGTATGCAGCAGGTGGTTGCCACCAATGGACAGACCGTCGCCATCGCCGGTGACCACCCATACTTCCAGTTCAGGGTTTGCCAGTTTTACACCGGTTGCAAATGCCGGTGCGCGGCCGTGAATGGTATGGAAGCCGTAGGTGTTTACGTAGTATGGCAGCCGCGATGAGCAGCCGATGCCCGACACAAACACGGTTTTTTCCGGTACCGAGCCACCTTCAGCAAGGGCTTTGTGTACGCTTTTCAGAATCGCGTAGTCCCCACAGCCGGGGCACCAGCGTACTTCCTGATCTGTGGCAAAATCTTTAAACGTCAATGCATTCATATCAGCCTCCTACCTGTTCCTGCGGCTCAAGGGTCGTTTTTGGGGTGCCGGGGGCAAACTTCGAAATGAACGCTCTGACTTCGTCCACATTAAGCGGCTGGCCGGTAACTTTGTTGAACTGTTCCACCCGAACATTGAGCTTATCGCGCAGCAGCGTGGCCAGTTGGCCTGTGTTCAGCTCCGGCACAATAATGGTCTCAAAACCGGCCAGCAGCTCACCCAGATTGGATGGCAGAGGGTTGATGTGACGCAAATGGATGTGGGCGACCTGTTCGCCTGCTGCCAGTGCGTCTTTCACGGCTTTGTAGAGGGTGCCGTAGGTTGATCCCCACGCCACTACGGCCACACCCCCTGACACACCCTGGTCTATGGTCTGCGGCTCGATAAAATCAGCAACACTGGCAACTTTCTGCGAACGCACATCGGTCATCGCCTGATGATTAGCTGCATCGTAGGAGATGTTGCCGGTATCCACGTCTTTTTCGATCCCACCCACCCGGTGGATGAACCGGGCATCGCCGGGGGCTGCCCAGAGGCGTGCATGTGTATCGGGTTGTCTTTCGAAAACCGCCTGTTGGGTCGCTGCGGTGGGTTTGTGGGTATCAATTGCCGGATATTGCGCAAAATCCGGAATTGGCCACAGTTCTGATGCATTGGCAATGTAACCGTCGGTCAGCAAAATCACCGGTGTCATGTGGCGTAGCGCAATGCGTACCGCTTCGATGGCAGCATCAAAACAGTCTGCTGGCGATCGAGCGGCAACCACCGGCAGAGGCGTGTCGCCGTTGCGTCCGTAGACGGCCTGGTAAAGGTCACTTTGCTCGGTTTTGGTGGGCATGCCAGTGGAAGGGCCGGCGCGCTGACTGTTGACCAGCACCAGGGGCAGCTCGGTGGCAACCGCCAACCCCAGCGCTTCCATTTTCAAGGCAACGCCGGGTCCGCTGGATGAAGTGATGCCAAGCTTGCCTGCATAGGAGGCGCCGATGGCGGCGCAGACTGCGGCTATTTCATCTTCGGCCTGAAATGTCGCAACACCTGCCTCTTCCAGTCCCACCAGGTGATGCAGCAAGCTGGAGGCTGGCGTGATCGGGTACGAGCAGAACATAAGTTCTGTATCGGCTAATTCAACGGCAGCGACCAGGCCCAGGGCAAGGTTTTCCGCGCCGGTAATGGTGCGGTACTCAACACTGTCCAGGGGTGCCTGGGGGGTGTGCTGCTGGTGCAGAATCTGGGCAACCTCAGTGTTTTCGCCGTATGCATGGCCAGCATCCAAAGCAACCAGATTAGCGTCCCGAATTTGCTCGTTGCTGGCAAATTTCTGGTTGATCCAGTTTCTTGTCGGCTCGCGGGGTTGATCGAACATCCACAGAATCAGGCCCAGTGCCCAGAAGTTCTTACAGCGACCGGCATC
>CBDUMB010000434.1:0-3330 GCA_965368205.1 uncultured Pseudomonadaceae bacterium
GGTGCTCAGAGTGCTGTCTGCGATGGCGCCGGCGGTTGTATCACGCGAGTCTTTAATTGAACAGGTCTGGGGCGGTGAATCTGGCGGCGACGAAAGCCTGTCACGGGCCGTTTCGCTGTTGCGTAAAGCCCTCGGGGACCGCCGTGGCCAGCAGAACTACATTGAAACGATCCCGCGGAGGGGTTATCGACTTGTGGCTGCTGTGTCACCCATTGAAAATGTGGCACTTCAGACAATGGCCGCTCGTGCGGGCAGATCGCGGCTTTCTTGGATGGTCACCGCCGGTTTGGTGGTGGTCGCGCTGATCGGCTTTCTCGGGTTAAAACTGGCGAGCGATGATGGGTCCGCCGTTTTGACGCCATCTCCCTCACGCTCGGTAGCCGTGCTTCCCTTTGCCGATCTCAGCCCGGCAGCTGACCATGCCTATTTTGCCGCAGGGCTGGCGGAAGAGATTCTCAATGCCCTCACCAATATTCCTGAACTGCAGGTGGCGGGTCGAACCTCCAGCTTCGCCTATGCTGAGAAAGACGCTGACATCCGTCAGATTGGCAGTGAGCTGGGCGTCAACTACGTGTTGGAAGGCGCCGTGCGCAAGGACGGCGAACAACTGCGCATTACAACTCAGCTGGTTCGGGCGGACAGCGGCTATCATGTATGGTCCCGCACCTTCGACGGTCAGGTGGGCAGCGTATTCGATTTTCAGGAGAACATTGCTCGGGACATTGCGGATGCACTGGAAATAAGCCTGGCACCCGAGCGTACAGCTCGCCTGGTACCGGCACTGACACTGAGCCAGCCCGCTTACGACGCTTTTTTACAGGGCCGAAGCCTGGCTCGCCGGTTCGGGCCCGAAGACAAGCAGCGGGCAGCGGCGTTGTTGGAGCAAGCAGTACAACTTGATCCGCAGTTTGCGATTGCCTGGGCTGAACTCGCGCGCACCCAGCTGTTTCTGCCTGTTTCTTTTCCGGAACTGCGACGGACGCCATATGTTGCGGCAGCCCGTGATGCCGTCCAGCGTGCGTTGGCTATTGATCCAGGCCTTGCGATGGGCCATTACGTGAATGGTCTGATCCAGGAATTTGAACTGCGATACGACGATGCGCTGGCCTCCTTTGGCCGGGCTCATCAGCTCGACCCCGGCAATCCATTTTTGATGTCGCGATATGGGTACTTTCTTACTCTTATCGGTCATCCTGACGAGGGTGCGGAGCTTATGACCCGGGGCCTTCGCCTGGACCCAACTGATGCGGCTGCGCTTGGCAATCTGGGTGTAGCCAGGCTGGCACAGGGTGACGTTGCAGCTGCTTTGCAGTTAATACAGCGCAGTTACGACCTGGGCTTCGCCCCGATGGGGCCAAGGCTTGCGCAATTACTTTGGGCGCACGGGGACAAAGCAGCGGCCACAGACATCTGGCTGCAAAGCCGCGAGTCGCTGACCGGTCGCTTCCTGCCCGAGCTGGAAACTGAGCAGGGCTGGGCACGCCTGGGTCGATTAACCCTTGAAGGAGATGCAGAGGAGCGTAAGTGGGTAACCGATGTGGTACAGCGTTATTTTACCCAGCCGGATGCGCGTGCCAATGCGTACAGGCTAGGGGTGATGGTGGATGCCGGCCTCACCGCAGAGGCTTTTCTTCTGTTAAGGGAAAAACCCTTTCCAATCAATGCTGGGTTTGTGGCCTGGGTGTGGGTCGCCGCAGGTGAATCAGCCGCGCCCAGCACAGATGCCAGTTTTCCGGAGTTCGCCAAGAATATCGGGTTGGTTGAAGCCTGGGAGGAATTCGGCTGGCCGGCACGCTGCACCAACCTGCCTGCAGTAGGGGAAAGCGACTTACAATTCTGGTGCGAGTAAGCGGAACAGTCTTTGGTGCTTTAAGACAGATGGCTGTAGCCACCATTTTAAACTCCGATGCACGCATACATTACCCGGGGACCTGATTGGGTACCTGGGCTCTGATTGTGCTTCACCGAAGACTTGAAAACACTAATGTTTTCAATGAGATATGGCTCCGTCTGCTGGGCTCGAACCAGCGACCCGCTGATTAACAGTCAGCTGCTCTACCAACTGAGCTAAGACGGAGTAGAAGGTTATCGTCTGATCCACCTTTCGTGATGGGCCAAAACGAGGCCGCAATTCTAATGCGCTGAAGCCGAAATGCAACCCTATCTATGCCAACAGCACAGCTAGAGATCGCCCGGCAGAGTCAAAAAAGCCAACTAGACTAAAAACACTGGTTTCGATGGGCTCTCTATGCACCCGGTTTCCGCATTTTTCGACATTCCCGCTATCCGGCGCTACCGTTTACTGTGTGCCGTTGGGGCAGGTGCACTGTACTGCATCCTCATCTCGCGCCTGGTGGTACCTGATCTGCCGGGTGAACGATTTTACCCCCTGGAACTGCTCGCGGCGTCTACCTTTGCTTTTTTTGCCATATTTGCAGAGCGCATAGCGTTTATCCGTCATCGGCCGAACAGCGCTCTGTTCTGGGCGCTTCTACCCGCCCTTTGCCACTTTCTGCATCTGAACTACGAGCGACACATTGACCCCGCTGCGTTGCTGGCGGTGAATCTGGTGATGGTATTTGGTGGCGTGATCATAGAGTCCAACACCTGGCGTCGAGCTCTCATTCTGACCTGGGCTGGCAGCACAATTTTTATGTCCTGGACCGTACCAGAACCCATCACCGCTCCTCTGGGTGTCACCATGGTTTTTACCTGTATCGGTGTTCTGCTTTATCTTGTTGCTGGTGGTCTCCATGCTGCACGCACGGCTAGTGCAGACGCTCTGTCGTTACTGGACGAAACGCAAGGTTTTGCAGGCGTGGGTGGATGGCAAAAAAATTACACCACCGATGAAATCAGATGGACGCCAACCACTTACCAAATACTGGACTTACCCGTGGACTCTGACGCCGCGCTGGATGTCAGTCCCTATCTGGTGAACGACCCTGAAAACAGCCCTTTGGTAAAAGCCACAGAACACATGCTCGCCACGGGTCAGCCTTACGACATTGTAGATCAGCTACGAACCGCCACCGGGCGCTTAATCTGGGTGCGCTGCATGGCTAAAATCGTTTACGAAAACGGTCGTCCGCTACGTGCCTTGGGCGTATTCACAGATATTACCGCTCAAGTTGAAAAAGAACATGAACTTACCGCGGCCAAAGAGGCTGCAGAAGCCGCCGCCAAAGCGCGCACTGAGTTCCTCGCTAACATGAGCCATGAAATTCGAACCCCTATGAATGGTGTCATTGGCATGGCGTCGCTGCTCAGCCAGCAGGAGTTAGACTCAGTGAGCCGCAATTACGTGGACGTCATTCGCACCAGCGGCGA
>CBDUMB010000435.1:0-3323 GCA_965368205.1 uncultured Pseudomonadaceae bacterium
AGCAGCGCAATGGCCTGGCCACGACGACCCGGCATGCCTAACTCACCTATCTGACGGTCACACAACTGCTCTGGCGATGGGAAACATCCTCCACCGTAGCTGGCCACCATCTTGTTGGCCAGCACCGTCCCGCGCGCCACACTGACCTGCTGCCCCAGCACAGCCCGCACCGCTGTTTCAAAACCGTCCCAGGCACCAGGTACGCGCAAACCAGGGGCTGCACGAACCACCTTACCCAAGCGCGCATCTTTGCAGAGAAACTCATGAATAGTTTCCCCGTCAGCCTGCAGGTCAAAGACACGGCGGATACGCGTTAACAGACTGTGTAACGGCACATCGGTAAGCGGCAACACAACCTGCAGAGCCTGCGCCTGCTGATACACTTCGACCCAGTGGTGTTGACCTTCACTGTCGTCGAAGCGCCGCCGGAAGCACCAGCAACCTGCCTCGCCAGTAACCTCTTCCAGCCCTGCAAGCGCACGCTTGTGCAGATAGGCAAACAGCCAATCAAAATCATAGGGGCCTCTGATCGACAGCGTCAGACGTACACTTTCACCCAACCGTTTGCCTTTGGCCTTCCGCAACATGCTGGGGGTCTGACCAAAAACATCTCTTATCTCCTGGTTAAAACGGCTCAAACTGCCATAACCTGCGTGGAAAGCCACATCAGCCATGGCCATTGAGCTGGAGGCTAACAGCCCTTTCGCCAGGCGCGCGCGGGTCCATCGGGCTATCGATTTAGGCGTGGTGCCAAGCTCCTGCTGAAACAGCCGTGTCAGATGGCGTTCACTGACCTGCAGTGTCGCCGCCAAGTCTGCAGTGCTATTACCGCTCAGCCAGCCGTTTTCAATCATGCGCAGGCCACGCATGACAGTATCGCTAGCCATGGTCCACTCCGGCAACGAAAGCGCCGACTCTGGTCGACAGCGCCGGCACGGTCGATAGCCCGCATCCTGCGCAGCTGCCGCAGTGACAAAGTAACTAACATTATCTTCTCGCGGCATACGCGCCGGACAGATCGGCCGACAGTAAATGCCGGTGGTGCGCACGGCGACGATAAATCTGCCGTCAAAACGTGGATCTCTGCTTTGCCGGGCACGCCGACAAACAGCGTTCGACGGTAATGCGCCGGGCTGAAAGGCATTGGCGGATAGCGGTGTTTGGGCAGCTGGTTGGACCATGTTCGTAAAATCAGCGAATCCAGATCGGAGAATGACTATAATTGTTCTCTTTTCACAATACTCCCCGGAAACAGACATTTGTCGAAATCACCCCGCATAGATCCCACCCAACCGGTCAGACTGATACCGGTTTACATCGCCAAACCCTGGGGCCAGGAAATCTGGTATACCGGCATGGAAGAACGCGGCGAAAGTTCTGTGTGGGTGAACGGCGCAGAGCTACCTCTATCCGAGTATCTTGCCCACAGCGCCGGGTTACTGGCGAACCACGCACCTGTGCTGCTGTTGAAAATTCTCGACCCCAAACCACAAGCCGTGGCGGGAGAACTGTACTTTGAAGTACACGAAGAGAAGCAGGAGGTGTACATCGTCACCCATGTGGATGCACAAGCCTGGCCAGGCGGCGTAGGTGGCATTCGTTTTGGTATGGATCAGAACAAACGCAAATCTTTCAGCGATGCCCATCAATTTCGCGCGGCTTACCTTGAAGCTGTGCAGGCTTACGAGAAAATTCGCCGTCAGATCGATGAGCAGGGCGTAACAGACCTTGCGGACGATGAGGCGAAGGCGCGGGCGCACATGAATAGCTTTGCCGCTCTACGTGACCTTAAGGTGGGTGATGTGGTCAAAGTCCCAACCTGGACACCCCATTCATTGCTACACGGTGTGCGGGTGGTGGAATTTCAAACCCAGACCTATGAGCGTTTTATTATTTCGTTTGCCCAGCAGGTGGTTACTCAGGACCACTGGGACAGCACACATGCTATCTCCCGCATGCATATCGACGCGCCCGCCCAGGAACAGTTTGATCAAATTGAGCCTGGCATAGAGCGGATTGCCTCCTTTACCGATTTCAATGTGTGGCGAGTTGATTTTGCACAACTGCAAACACCTTTAAACCTGCCTGACACAGCGCCTTATGCCGTCTGCATGTGTTTGACGGGCTCGGTTGAAATCGGTAACGAACGCTATCAGCCTGAAGAGGCCTTTTTCATCCCCTTCTCCGCACTGCCGAACACCCGGATAACCGGCAGCGGGAAACTGTTGGTGGCCGCACCTGATTTATGAAATATCTTTCCCGGCGCGCCCTCTTCCTGCTGGTTGTCATGTCAGTGGCCGGTCTGGTGCTGGTGTATCCACCAACTCGTTTAATAAGCCTGCTGTGGCCCAGCTGGTCCGTGCCTTTCAGCCTCATGGCCGGGCTCCTGGCTTTCCCGCTGACCTTGCGTCTATTGCACGAACAGACAAACCATGCCTGGTCTCGCGCCATCAGCGCGGTTGTGATGACCTGGCTGGGGATTTGTTTTGTCATGCTCTGCCTGATCCTCGTCGCAGAAGTGTTGCTGATGTTCCCGCTGCGCAGCGAGACCGTCGGGCAGGGGGTAGCAGCTCTTGTTGTTCTGATCAGCGTGTACGCCATCTTCAACGCTCATCGCCTGCACGTTCATAAAATCGAGGTCACCGCCAACCAGACAGTCAATGGCACGCGGCTGGCGCAGATTTCGGATGTACATATCGGCAGCCGTCAGCCAGGCTTTCTGAAACCCATCGTGCAGAAGGTCAACGCGCTGGACGCCGATTATGTGCTGATCACAGGTGACCTGATCGATATGTCGAATATTGACATCGACAGCCTCGCACCGCTGGGTGAAATCAAAGCACCGACGTTGTTCTGCATCGGCAATCACGAACGTTACGTGGATCTGGACGCTATCTGTCAACGCCTGTCGTCCCTGGGCATTGAGGTGCTGCGCAATCGCAGTATTGATCGCAACGGCCTGCAATTCATTGGTATTGACGATGCTGAAAGCAAATCCCAGGTAGCACGCGAGATAAAGAACCTCAACGTTAACCCTGATGCGTTTCGCATCCTTCTCTATCATCGGCCTGATGGCGCTGAAGAAGCTGCCGCCTGGGGTGTAGATCTGATGCTCACCGGACACACCCACAGGGGCCAGATTGTGCCGTTCAACTTGCTTGTAAAAAAGGTCTTTCCACGCCTGTACCGGGATTATCAGGTGGACGGCATGTTTTTGTATGTATCACCAGGCACTGGTACCTGGGGGCCTGTTATGCGGCTCGGCTCCAAGTGCGAAATTACACTGATTGAGCTACTGTAACCCTCGCAAAATAAGACAAAGG
>CBDUMB010000436.1:0-3320 GCA_965368205.1 uncultured Pseudomonadaceae bacterium
GCCACCAATCTCTGAAGAAGTGACTTTGAGCTTGGCGATGTCCAGGCCTAACAACGCAGCGCATACAGTTCGGTAGGCAAAAGGTCCCTGGGTGGTTACCCAAAGCTCAGCTGTGCCGTCTGGATTAACTGAAGCCAGGCAGGCATGGGGTTCAATGTAACCCTGGTGGGTCTGCTCGGTTTTGTACGACTTTTCAATGACCACATCAGCTGCCGCAAAACCTGCGTCCACATCACCGTGACCCATTTGGGTGCGGTTAGCGATATTCGAAGGTTTTGTAGGCGTCTCTTCCATGCCACCGGTAAAACACCAGTCGTGAATCACCGGCGCGCTTGGCTTCATGGCCTCGTCTACGTCGGTGACGTGAGGCAGCTTCTGATAACTCACTTTGATGAGTTTTAATGCTTTACGAGCAGTTTGCTGATCCACTGCTGCAACGGCAGCCACGGCGTGGCCGTCGTAGAGTGCGCGGCCACGGGCCATGCAGTTCTCCAGGATATGCGCGTTGCCGGCATTGCCTCCGGTCAGATCAGGCAGATCGTCACAGGTGATGACGGCTTTAACACCGGGCAGCTTTTCTGCTTTGGAGATATCTATTTTTTTGATTTTGGCATGGGCATGCGGCGAGCGCAGTACTAACCCACCCAATTGGCCTGGAGCACTGGCATCTGCGCCGTAACGTGCCTTGCCGGTAACTTTGTCAATGCCATCCGGGCGCAAGAAACGGTTACCAACAACTTCGAACTTCTGTCCTGTATAGCTATTATCGTGAGCCATAATTTATTCCTTTTTCCGCGAGGTATTAGCGTTTCTTAGATTTGCGCAGGTCTTTTGCAGTTTCCTGCACGGCCCGGACAATTTTGTCGTAGCCTGTGCACCGACAAAGATTGCCAGCCAGCGCGTAACGGATTTCTGTTTCCGTTGGTTTCGGGTTGTTGTCCAGCAACGCTTTGGCCGCTACCAAAAAGCCTGGTGTGCAAATGCCACACTGCAATGCGGCGTGTTCAATGAATTTTTCCTGCAATGGATGCAGCTTGCCATTTTCAGTGAGTCCTTCGACGGTGCCGATCTCGCGACCGTTGGCTTCCACGCCCAGGACCAGGCAGGAACAGACCAGCTGACCGTCCAGAGTCACACTGCACGCACCGCAATCGCCGGTACCACAACCTTCTTTAACGCCGGTCAGGCCAACACGGTCGCGCAATGAATCCATCAATACTTCATCGGTAGGGCAGGCAAATTCCACCACGTCACCGTTCACTTTGGTCGATACTAAAACTGCGTCGCTCATGCGGCACCTCCTGCTCGTTTGTAGGCTATTTTGGCGGCGCGTTTGGCCAGGACTCCGGCAACGCGTGTGCGATAGGCGGCAGTACCGCGCTTGTCGTCAATGGGGTTACACGCTTTGCTGCAGGCAGCGGCGAGTTTGTCCAGCGCTGCGTCGTCCAGTTTGGAACCCACCAAAGCTCTGGCGGCAGCGGGGACCAATATGGCGGTAGGTGCAACTGCACCCAGGCAGACCCGCGCTTTTTTAACAACGCCGCGTTCCAGCGTCAGGCTGATGCCGACACCCACTACGGCGATGTCCATTTCTGTACGTGGCGTAAAACGCAGGTAGGCATCTCCGGTGCGTTTGGCGGGTTTGGGCAGCGTGATGGCTTCGATCACTTCACCTTTCTTAAGGGATGTTTTGCCCGGACCGACAACAATTTTTTCAACGGGTACCGTGCGGCGTTTACCTTTGCCGACCACAACGGCTTTAGCGCCGGCGGCAATCATGGCGGGTACGCTGTCCGCAGCAGGAGATGCGTTACACAAGTTGCCCACCATGGTGCAGCGACCCTGGATCTGGTCTGAACCAATCAGATTGGTTGCTTCAACCACACCTGGCCATGCTTTGTTGATGGCTTTATTTGCACCCAGTTGTGCGCCCGATACGCCGGCGCCGATGCGGAAGCCACTTTGCGTGGTTTTTATTGTATTCATATCTGGAATGCGTTTGATGTCGACTACTAACGCCGGCTCTGAAAGCCCAGTTTTCATCCGCACCAACAAGTCGGTGCCGCCAGCTAACACAAAGGCAGGGCCTTTTTCTTTTGCCAGCAGCGCGACAGCTTCTTTTGTCGTCGCCGGTGATTCGTATCTCATGTGATCGTCCTGTTTATGTTGTCAATTCAAGGAGAATGTAACGCACAGCATTTTGGCGTATAGATATGACCTTCCGTTCGATGCTTTCCCCTCGACACTGAAGATACCAAGAGCGGCCGAGCCCAACAATGGTTTAGGCACCACTTAATAGCGGATTGCTGACCATTTCCTGGGTTTAAGCGGGTGCAGACCAGAAAGAGGACGTTATGTCATTATCCGGGTCAGTTTGGTGCCGGTATTTTGGTCGAAGCACTGCAGTCGTATTTCTTTGGTAATTCTGATGGAGAAGGTCATGACAGATACGCCGACAAGATCCCAGTGGCTTGCTGCGCGCCTGGAACTGCTGGAAATGGAGAAAGCGTATGCCCGGCTGGGTGACGAGTTAGCGGCGCAACGTCGCGCAATGCCGAAATTAAAGGTGGCGCAGAACTATGTCTTTTTTGGGCCCAACGGGGAAGTTTCGTTGTCAGAGCTGTTTGCGCAGCGCAGTCAGCTTATCGTGCAGCATTTCATGTTTGGCGCCGACTGGGAGGTGGGCTGTCCTTCCTGTTCTTTCTGGGCGGATGGGTATAACCCGATGATTGTGCACCTGAACAAGCGTGATGTGAGCTTTGCTGTTGTCTCAACTGCACCTGTTGCGCAACTTGAAGCTTATAAAAAACGTATGGGGTGGGATTTCCCCTGGTTTTCTTCAGCAAACAGCAGTTTCAATGCTGATTTCGAAGTGAGTCCAACTGATGAGCAGCTGGCTGCAGGTAAAATGCGCTACAACTATCAGGACAGTCCCATCCGCGGTAATGAATCCCACGGTGTAAGTGTTTTCGAGCGCGACTCCGACGGTGCGATTTATCATACCTATTCAACCTATGCGCGCGGTCTTGATCGCATGAATGCAGCGTATGGTTATCTTGACCTGTGTCCAAAAGGGCGCCAGGAAGAAGATCTACCCTATGGGTTAGCCTGGGTGAAAAGGCATGACGAGTACTGAATACATGGACCAATAAGACCTGCTGGTAGGTCACAGGGGTTGTGTGTGTTTGACGCAGGTTGCTGAATCAGACCACATTAATTGAATAAAATGATCGGAGAGATCAATGGATAAAGACGTTGCTTTGCACCTGGAAACACTTGAAGGCCATGTGGCCAGACTGGAAGGTATCATTCATGTCATG
>CBDUMB010000437.1:0-3311 GCA_965368205.1 uncultured Pseudomonadaceae bacterium
CAACCAGTCACGATCGGTCTGCACCGTTGGCAACGTCCCGGGTTTTGGTTCCCGGCCGGCACTGACACCAAGGCCAACACTACGAATCTGGCCACGAAACACTTCGCCGGGTAAGACATCGAATAAAATCTCCACCGGCGTACCAACGCCGATGTTACCCAGGTTGTTTTCGGTAAATTCAGCGTTGATCCAGACGTCGTGTATTGCCACTAAGGTGAGGACTGGGGTGCCGGTACCTGCAAACTGCCCCACCTCGGCGCGCAGATTAGTGATAATGCCATCGGTCGAGGCTTGTACCACGGTGTTTGCCAGATCCAACTGCGCTTTCTCAACACCCACCAGAGCAGTTTTAAGCAGCGTATTATCGCCTTCATCACCACCCATGGATTCGATGGCCCGCCTGATATCAGCTTCCGCGGCGGTGACTTGAGCGTCCGCCTGTTCGAGGCTGGCCTGAGAAATTTCCAGCCGACGCACGGAGATCGTGCCCGGGTCTTCTTCATAAAGACGCGTGAGTCTGTTCAGATCCTGCCGGGCTTTGAGTGCATTCGCTTCGGCAGCTCGGAGTTTGGCCCGTGCAGCTTCCACCGAAGCGTTACCTGCGCTGACCTGACGGCCCGTATTCTCAAGATCGGAACGCGCCCGGTCGAGGGCAATCTGGTATTGCGATGGGTCAATCTCAAACAGACGGTCGCCTTCGCGTACCTGGGTGTTATTACTGACCCAGACTTGTGTCACAAGCCCCGCCACTTTTGGCGCAACCCCAACCACATAACCCTCAACCCGTGCCTGGGTGGTGTACGGGGTGAAACGATCTGCGGCCAGATACCACAGCAAACTGAGCAAAATGACAATCGCCACCCCAGCGCCGCCGCGTTTTACAGCAGTACCCGCGTCACCACCACCTTCTTGTGGCGCAGCCACCTGCTCGCTCTGTTCGACAACAGTCTCTACAGGGGCGGTGTCTTTATTTTCAATAGGTCGGTCAGTCATAACTTCACTCGTCTAATCATTCACCGCGGCGTCGGCAGCTCAGCATCCGGTCCAGCGTCAGGTGCGGGTAATTGCGCATCCAGCAATCCACCCCATTTGGTACGCTCACGCATCTGTTGCCGAGTCGACTCGGGTATTAATGTGTCAATGGGCATGTCAACCCAGCCACCACCGAACGCTTTGTATAACTGGGTGATCGCGTTCAGGTGTGCTCCGCGCACAACCAGGTATCGGTCGGCCTGTGAGAACAGCGCGCGCTGTGCATCAAGAACCCGCTGGAAGTCGGCATAACCTTCTTGGTAGCGGGTGCTGGCAAGCTCCAACGAACGCTCCGCTGCCTGCAATGCCTGTTTGAGTATTATCTCCTGCTCCGCAGTCTTGACCACTTTAATGGCAGCATCGTCAATCTCCCGGGCTGCCAGCAGCACAGAGTTCTGAAAGGATTCGATGGTCTGTTGTAACCTCGCGTCCTGCAGGCGCACGTTGTTACGGATACGACCATAGTCAAACACGTTCCAGGTCAAAGATGGACCAACAGCCAGTTGGGTGGTATCTGCGGTAGCGCTGAGCGAGTCACCTGACCAGCCGATGCTACCGAACAGTGAAATAGCCGGATAATAATCAGCTTTTGCAACACCGATCTGTGCAGACTGAGCCGCCACCTGCCAGGCAGCACTGCGGATGTCCGGGCGCCTTAATAACAATTGTGCCGGTATTTCGCTGATCGAAAGTGCAGCGGTATCGGGTAGTGCCTGCACCATACCCGCCAGTTCCGCTATCTCTCCCGGCGGTCTTCCCAGCAACACCGATAAAGCGTTACGCACCTGGATAAGTGCTGATTCCAGCTCCGGTATCGTAGACAGCGTTGCCAGCTGTTGGGTTTTCGCCTGCTGCAGATCCAGCTCAGAACCCTGGCCTGCGGTGAAAAGTTTCTGTGTGATGGTGAAACTGCGCTCCTGGCGCGCAGCATTGTTGCGTGCAATCTCTATGCGTTGCGCAATGGTCAGATAGTTAAAGTACAACTCGGCAACCTGTGCACTGAGCAACACCTGCAGATCATGGTGCGACGTTATTGAAGCCAGGAATACCGCATCCGCAGATTCAATACTGCGCTGGAAACGTCCCCAGAAATCCAGTTCCCAACCCACACGAAAATCCGTTTGATACGCAGTGAGACTCTGACTGCGGTCCTCAACTATGCCACCACTTTTATCGGAGTTAACGCCGGTGACAGTTGCCCCAATCTGCTGAAGCTGGGGATAGCGTGTACTACCGGCAATACCCAGGGCAGCACGACTCTCAAGTATTCTCAAGCCTGCGATATGCATCGTTGGATTGTCGCGACGTGCTACTGCAATGAGCTGATTTAACGTCGGATCATCAAAAAGCTGCCACCAGAAACGCAGGTCCAACCTGTTTTGCTGATCTGTGTTATCTATCTGTCCATACAGATCGGTCTGCCAGTCGCTGAGCCAGGCTACTTCGGGCTCTTCATAGTCTGGACCCAGAGTTGTGCAGGCGGCTGCCAGCAGAAGCAGCGGCAGGAACAGGCCCTGCCGGATTAATCTTGGCTCATTCAACGTAACGTCCGACTCTGATCAGCCCGGTTCACCCGTTGCCGTACCGGACGATTGAGCAGGTTCAGTCTCGGCGGATGCGCCATCCACCCAGCCCATAAAAACAACATATCCCACTGCCAGCACTACCGGTCCGGTAAACAGACCAATCATGCCGAAGGACACCATGCCGCCCAGGGCACCGATCAGAATGACCGGCATGGGTGCTTCCACACCACGGCCGAGCAATATGGGTTTAAGTACATTGTCAGCCAGCGTGGCGATCACCAGATAAATCGTCAGCAGCACGTTGATCAGGGTGCCGTCGTCGCCACCTGCCCACCACAAGTAAGCGATCGCAGGAATGGACACCACCAATGCAGGCACCTGCAGAATGCCTAAAAACAACGCTATCAACGCCAGCACGCCAGGGGCAGGAATGCCCGCTAACATGAATCCAATACCCAGGAGTAACGCTTGAATGAACGCAACACCCACCACACCAGTGGCTACCGAACGAATGGTGGCCGTGGACAGCGTCTGCAGTCGCGGACCGCGATCAGGTCCGGACAGACGGGAGAATATCCGCCGCATAGCGGCACTACCCGACTCACCGAACGCCATAATGATCCCCGCAACGATCAGCGAACCAAGAAACGCCAGAATAGCGCCCACTGTGCCTGCGGCAGTTGCAACCGCCCAGCGGGAGAGATCGCGAATCTTGGTGTGATTGGTTTCAACAAATCCCTGCAGATCCTCAGC
>CBDUMB010000438.1:0-3294 GCA_965368205.1 uncultured Pseudomonadaceae bacterium
TAAATGGATCGAAGTTTATTGTGTACGCGGGTATGGGCCATAACATGCCGCCGGAAGTGGTGCCGCAGATGTTGCAGGCGATGGCGCAGCATTTTCCGGCGGCGGGATGAAGACCGAGCATAATGTATAGGTGAGAAAAGATGCCTCAATATGTCATGGTAATGATGGGTTCTGCGTCGAAAGGCGACTGGGATGACTATGTTGATTCTCTTGTGAACTCCGGCTGCTTCAGAGGTGGAAGTTCTTTGGGCAACGGTGTGTCGGTCTCTAAGAATGAGGGTGATGGAGAATGCCAGGTTACTGGTTTTATGCGCTTTTCAGCAGAGAGCATTGACGAAGTCAGGAAGCTGGTTAGCGGGAATCCGCTTTACGAGGCCGGTGGTCGAATTGAACTGCTTGAAGAAATACCAGATTGATGGGGCGGCATGGTCTGGTTGATCACGTCAGCTCAGGATGATCCTGAACCGTGAATTTCCGCCAATAAATCACGCGCCCGTTTTACCTTCAGATGGTCTTCTCCCAGAGTATCGACAAGATGTGGCAACGCTTTTTCAAAGTCTGCTGCAGCGGCGTGAGCGTCGCCTGAGTCCAGGTAAATTTCAGCACGCAGTAACAGTGCGTTGCCGTGATCAATACTACCTTTTGAAGCAGGGGTGTTCTCCATAAGCCGCGTAACCAGCCCGTCGGCGAGCGTGCTGGATTTAGCGTAATCACCCAGTTGTCGGTAAATCTCTGCGCCCTCCGTGAGCGCGGCAAAAAGTCCAGCTCCGCGCCGCGATTCGGGATAGTTGAGTTCTCTCAATATCGCTTCTATGCCTGCAGCAGCAAGGTCGAGCTGTCCTGTTAAGCGATACAGTTTTGCTCGTTGGTTGCGAATACCTATCGCCAGTGGTCGAGGTTCGCCGTCGTTGATGTAAGCCTGTGCAGCATCAAGATATGTTGAGGCTGTTGGGTATGCCGCTTTTGCAATATAAACCTTGGCCAGTGAATTGTTCAGCGCGGCGATGATTCGGC
Source organism: uncultured Pseudomonadaceae bacterium (assembly GCA_965368205.1). Lineage (GTDB taxonomy): Bacteria > Pseudomonadota > Gammaproteobacteria > Pseudomonadales > Azotimanducaceae > UBA4421. Next base: position 1,015 of record CBDUMB010000438.1, read on the forward strand.
TGTTACCAGCGGACTCGGCGACAAGAAGACCTTCGCGGTATATCGTTTCAGCCTCATCGACTCGACCCACGCTCATTAACAGGTCACCGTACTGAGCGTTCAGGATGCCCAGGCCACGGCCCTGGAGTCCGCTGTTCCGCATACGTTTGATAAGCTCTTCAAGCGCCTCGAGCGCATCATTTGTGCGGCCATTTGACTGCAGCGTAACGGCTTTGTTGGCAACGATGCGTTGGTAGCCCAGCGTGTTGCTCCTGCCAGAGGATTCCAGTAATTCGAGCACATCGTTCAAGTAGTGGATGGCCTCATCAAAGCGACCGTCGTAAAAGTACGCAGACGCGATATCAACCAAAAGTAATCCGCGCAGATTGATTGCTGGCGCTGGGTGAGCGTCCAGGGCTCGCTTCGCTCTAAACAGGGACGCCAAAGCCGAATTAATGTTACCTGCCTTAATGTTCAGGTCAGCTTGTGTGCGGAGGCACTCCATGCTGGTCTCAATGGCGGGATTCTGCAGAGACTCGAACAAAGCAATACCTTCGCTGCGCTGTTTGGTTGCAATGTCCGGCGCGCGCACCAGATTGCTGCGCGCCATGCTGCACAGTATTGCCGCTAACAGATTGTCATCCTGGTTGGCGCGCGCTATAGCTTCTGCTTCGCGTAGTAACTCACGTTCACGAGACTGTTCGCCTAGACTTGCGTAGCTTCTCGATACGTCGAACAACACCGATGCCATAAACGGCTGGCCAGTGCCAAACTGATCGTTCAGAAGGGCTCTGCCGCGATCCAGCAGGTCGATAGATGTGAAAGAGCCACGTCCCATTTCTTCCATCAACAGGCTGTAAAACTCACTGCTGGCCTGTACCCGCTGCTGTTGATAAACGGCAATGTCCCGTTGCTGATTGGCTTCTACCATCTGTACTGCGGCCACTATTGTTGCGGCTACCAGCGCCAGCAGGGCCGTTGATGCGCTCAGCACGGATGCCCAGTTACGCCGTACAAATTTCTGCAGTCTGTAGGTGTGGCTTGCCCCAACCGCGCTGACTGGGTGGCCGGAAAGATAGGCGTACAGATCATCGCGCAGTGATTGCGCGTTGGCGTAGCGGTCGACTGGCTCGGTGCGCAAACACTGTTCAATAATCAGCACCAGTTCCTTCGGCAGAGATTGCCGCAGGGCGGCAGGCACAGTCATCAGTCGACGGTCAGCTGAGCGCTGGATGGCGTCAGCAATCGTCTCTCCATCTGTAGGCAAGCTGCCACCCAGCACCTTGCACATCAGCATGCCTAACTGGTAAATGTCGGTCGCGATGGAAATGGGTCGACCTAACAGTTGTTCGGGGCTGGCATATTGAAGGGTCATGGCGCCAGCTTGAGTAACGTCCTCGGGCTTGTCGTTGAGCAGCATGGCAATGCCAAAATCCAGTAGTTTCAGATTGCCGTTTTTGTCGACCAGCACATTGGACGGCTTGAGATCGCGATGCACAATGAGTTGCGCGTGTGCAAACTGAACAGCTTCGATGACGTCGATCAACAATCCCACTCGATCTCTGATGGATAAACTGTTCTCCGCGCAGTATTCATCCAGCGGACTGCCGTCGACGTACTCCATGACCAGATAAGGCCAGCCGTCATCGGTTTCGCCGGCGTCGTACAGTTGTGCAATGCGGGGATGGTTAAGTTGCGCAAGAATCTGTACTTCCCGGCGAAAGCGGTGGGCAAAATCAGAAGTGTGGTGGGTGACTTCAACCACCTTGATCGCTGCTATTCGATCAAAATCGCCTTCTGCGCGGGTACCATGCAGCACATATCCCATGCCACCAACGCCCAGGACGCGGCCAATTTTGTAGCCGCTCAGAATGCGGCCACGCAGCTTGCTCTCCAGGTCGAAGGCGTGATCCGTCAGCGCGTTAAACGCGCCGCCGGTCTTCAGACGATCATCCAGTGGTGCAGTCACAAATAATTCTCTACAACTGTAGGTTTCGTGATTGTGTGCCTCAATTTTATCGCTCTACAGACCCACGTCTACAGGCCTGTCAGGGAGACCGTTGGTTAACAGGTCAGTCAGGTGGTTGGCAAATGTCAGTGGTACAAAAATCTCGTCCCGCGCTTTGCACATCTCATCCAGCGTCCACCAGCGAAAACCGCGAAAAATGTCGCGCTCTTCAAGGGCAGGGTTATTGGCGCCATTGGGTTCGAATTTAGCTGTGGGTACCCAGTAAAACGTTTCATGCTGGTCGAAGGTCTGGCGGTGCAGCTTGAACACTTTCCGTCGCACCCAGACGGGTC
>CBDUMB010000439.1:0-3288 GCA_965368205.1 uncultured Pseudomonadaceae bacterium
CCAGCAATTCGTCTGATAATTCACTGACAAGATGGGTGCGCAAGGCGCCGATATTCTGCTCCAGCGTTTGAGCCAGCCAGCTTTTCACGCTGGCATCGATGCGTATTTTCAGGGCCTCGGCCAGTTCGTCAGTGTCCTCGGGCTGCCATAGTTCACTGTTCTGCGTAATGCGGTTTCTTGCATCCGTCAGCAGGTCGTCAACGGAGTCCTGCCAGGCATCGTCGAGGAGGGCTTTGAAGGTATCGTCTGGTAAACCCTCGTCAATGGTTAACCCATCTACCAGGGGGTCGTCCAGCAGCGGCACATCCGTGTCTTCGTCTGCAGCGTTGGTTTCCGTCTGCTCTTCATCAAACAAACCTTTGATCGATTCCAGGTCTTCAATCAGCTCATCCGGTTCCTGACGATCATCCTTTTCGGGTGGCAGGGTGCTCACGACTGCTGCTCCCAATCGGTCATCTGGTGATGATGCAGGGGGTATCCTCTGGAACTGTAGTGTGCATAGCGAGCACGTCCCTGTTCACGTGTTTCACCCACCACAATTTCAGCAACTCTGTCGAAGCGACCAAAAAATTTAGGCACGTCAGGGGCCAGATTGATCAGTAAACCCTCTTCGTGGTGGGGCGGTTCGCAGGAGATCTGTATCGGTGATGATGGCGTGCGCTCTGCCGCAATAATTTCGTGCGGCAGAAAGCGGTGCTTGGGATAGTCCCACATCAATTCATCCAGGGCCTGCGCATCCTCGGGTTTGTCCATGTGGACATGTACGGGGGTATTTTTCAGATACGCTTTCAAACCGAGTCGACAGGCAAACCGAAGGGTTGCATCCAGTGTCTGGTCATCCAGTATGTAGAAGTCGACCCGGGTCATGACTTAGCCGTTTGCCTGTTGGCACAGGTAGTTAAACAACAAGGGGACAGGCCGGCCGGTTGCGCCTTTTGCTGCGCCACCCATAAACGCGCTACCTGCGACATCCATATGTGCCCAGCTCACACCTTCAACGAACCGCGATAGAAAACAGGCTGCTGTTACGCTGCCGGCTTCGCGTCCGCCGATGTTTGCCATGTCGGCGAAGTTGGAATTAAGACTCGATTGATATTCTTCCCACAACGGCATCTGCCAGGCTTTGTCGCCGCTGTTCTGACCGGCCGCAAGCAAATCGTTGGCAAGCTTGTCATCGTTGGCATAAACAGCGCTGGCTTTGGAACCTAACGCAACGATCACCGCGCCGGTTAAGGTTGCAACATCGATGATGGTCTTTGGTTTGAAAGTCTGCGCGTGGGTGAGGGCATCACACAACACCAGGCGACCTTCCGCATCTGTATTCAGAATTTCGATGGTTTTACCTGAAGACGAAGTGACAATGTCGCCGGGTCGGGTGGCACCGCCACTGGGCATGTTTTCCGCAGCTGCAACGATGGTCACCAGATTGATCTTCAAGCCCGCTTCAATGACCGCCTTGGTGGTGCCAAGCACGGAAGCTGCGCCACACATGTCGAACTTCATTTCGTCCATGCCTGCGCCGGGTTTCAGCGATATACCGCCGGTATCAAAGGTAATGCCTTTGCCGACCAGGGCAATCGGGGCGTCAGCTTTGCGACCGCCGTTATAACGTATAACAATCATCTGGCCAGGCTTGTCACTACCTTTTGATACGGATAAGAAGGCGCCCATGTTCAGGGCGGCCATTTTTTTCTCGTCCAGATTGGATACGGTTACGTTAGGATGTTTGCCTAATTTGCGTGCTTCTTTGAGCAGATAGTTGGGGTCGCAGACATTAGGTGGCTCATTGCCCAGGTCGCGTGAGAATGCCAGACCTGCATCGAGGGCATTGCCCAGGCGTGCGCTGCTGCTGGTGTCTTTTTTGTCGTTAACATGCACGCGCACGGTGGTCAGGGCGGGCGGTGTGGCAGGCTTCGACTTGTGTTTCCCGTATCTGTACGCGTTGTAGCTGATGGCGTGCATGAGTGTGGCGGCTTTCCAGGGCGTGCGTTCGCCAGTGACCTTGACGCTATCCAGGGCAACAATTGCAGTTTTAACAGGTAGTTTAAGCAGGCTGACGGCTGCAGAGTTGGCCAGTTTGCGGAATTTGTCGGCGTCCATCGATTCATCGGCGCCGCCGATGACCAGCAAACGGGAGACACCTGCGCCGAGATTGACACATAAGCTCTGCTCAAGACTGTCCTTGAAATCTTCGCTCGCCCGGGAAAAAATGGCGGTGCTGCCCAGGGCTCGGGCAACGCGTTTCGCGGTTCTTAATGAGACCACCAGGCAAGGGGTGCGCAAATCATTTAAATTGCCGTCGGTAATGCTGTATTTCATGTGTCGGATAGCCGTGTTTTTAAACAGGGCCGTATTCTAATTTAAAACGGGACCTGGTCATATGTCTGTTGCGGTGCGTTATATCAATCGAGAGCTGCTGGCGATATTTGTGGTGACTTTGGTCATGCTGCTGCTGGTAGCACTGGGCGGTCGCTTTATCGGCTATCTGCAGGAAGCTGCGATGGGCAAATTCACTGGGGCGACAGTGTTGACCATCATGGGGCTTCGGATGCCTGAGTTCCTGCAGCAGGTCGCTCCGTTCTCGATGTACGTTGCCATTGTTCTGACCCTCGGGCGGTTACACGCCGAACAGGAAATGGTGGTGCTGCAGGGGGCTGGCGCGTCGACCTTCAAATTACTGCAATGGGTGAGTGTCACACTGTTCACGGTGGTTGCCCTGGTCGCTTTATTTGCCCTGTTACTGACACCGATGTCTGAGCGCGCGCTCAGCAGTTTTGTCGCCCAGCAACAGGCACAGACTGAATTTGAAACCCTTAATGCAGGGACATTTCATGTTTATGATCATGGCCGACGGATCACTTACAGTCAGGACATGTCAGACGATCGTAAGATCTTATATGACGTATTCCTGTCTCAGCGCCTGGAGAGCGGGGTGCAGGTAAACATCTGGGCTCGACAGGCATCTCAATACCTTGATCCAGAAAGTGGTTCACAGTTTCTGCTTCTCAAAGATGGACACCGTTACGAAGGCCGGCCCGGGTCACCTGATCTGCGGGTCATGGCCTTTTCTGAATTGCGCCAGCGCTTGTCTTCAGTTGACGAGCGACCCAGTCGATATGCAGTTGAGGCGTTGCCGACCAGCCAACTGGGTGATGATCCCGAGAGCCGTGCTCAGTGGCACTGGCGTTGGGGTTTACCTTTATTTGCGTTGATAGGCGGGTTTATTGCGGTAGGCATCTCAAGGGTCAAGCCGCGGCAGTGGCGCTTTGGGCGCATTGTGCCCGGCAC
>CBDUMB010000440.1:0-3286 GCA_965368205.1 uncultured Pseudomonadaceae bacterium
CATTGTTGCTTTGCTGGGTTTGGTATTCGCTGCTTTCTAAAAGCGTTTGTGGATAAACCCTTGGAACGTTGATGATGACGCTGTCGCCGTCAGGTCCGAATGCGCGGATATGATCGGCAATGATTTCGATCCCACGGGCGTTGCCTTTGTAAACTGACGCAAGCATGCCTGTATCGATCATGAGTGCCGTTCCGGAAAAACGTGTATTCACTTCTCGGTTCGGCGTTGGGGTATGACCCATGATGCCGCGCTTAGCGCCTAAGTGCCTGAGCGTCGAAGCAAACGATTTCTCTTCGAGTATTTTGTGGCACAGTGCGGTACCACGATACCAGTGGGGGCTGAGGTTGCCTAACAAAGGCGCCTGGCTTGCATGCACAAATGCCTTGCCCAGTTGCTCTGTTTGTTCTCCTGTTAAGTTGTAGGTGGCGCTCAGTAGATCGCCTGTTGGCGGCAGCTTGCCCTCTTCGCGTAATCGCGCACCTTCTTCTAAAATAGTGATCAGCGCATTCCTGGCGTGAGAATTAATTTCCTCCAGCGAGGCGCGAGAGAGCACAGAAGAAAAGCCGCCGTGCGCAAAGAGTGAATCGTTAATGCGGATGATAAATGGCAGGGTGGCTAACCAGCGACCGTAATGTCCTTTCAAGCTGAAAGCGCGAGCGTGCCCTCCAATGGATTCGAGCGCAGTAAACTCGGGAGCAGAGACATCTCGCAGGTCACCGGTCAGGTTCATCACCTCGTGATTGCCCAGCAGGACATGTACGTAACCACCGCTTGTTTGCGCTTCATCCTGCAGGCGCATTAAAAGGTCCATGACTTTTGCGGATTGCGGCCCCCGATCTAACAAGTCGCCAAGACTCACCAGGTGTGTGGTGCCACCGGTCCAGGATAACTGTGAATCGATAAGTTGTGCGGCTTGAAGTACAGAAACCAGTTCGGGGAATGCGCCGTGAACGTCGCCGATGGCGATGACTCGATCGACATTATCCCATTGATACCTGGATGCGGCGGCTTCGATACAAAAGCCACATAGAATTGTCAGTAGGATAAGCCGAGCGAACATCGGCGCCAGCGTAGCTGAACAAGCTGAATGCTGCCACCTGAAACGCTATAGCACCGCTGTCATGAGGAAAAGGTAACTGAATATATGTTGGTCTTCTAACCTAGGGCCAGATGCCTCTTTGAAGCGTAACAGAAGAAACCCGTTCGATGGCGGTCACGAGCGCGGCAGTGCGATAGTCTGGAAATTCCAGCGCTTTGTGATCTGCCGCCATCCTGCGCCAGTTCTCAAGAACCGTATCAACCGCTTTATAAAGCTTAGCCTGGAGTTTTTGATTAATTTCCTGCAGCTCCCACTGTTCATTGGAAAGGTTCTGCACCCACTCAAAGTAGCTGACAATTACACCGCCGGAGTTGACCAGAATATCCGGCAGTACTTTTATGCCGCGGCTCCATAACACGGCATCCGCTTCCGGCGTAACCGGTTTGTTGGCAGCCTCAACAATCAATTTGGCATTGATCTGATTTGCGTTACCCACATGAATAACTTCGCCGATAGATGCGGGCACCAATATGTCGCACTCCAGTTGCAACAGATCTTCGTTACTGATGGTCAGCGTATTGGGTGTACCCACCACGCTGCCTTCCGTTGCTTTGTGTTCCGCTACGTCCGTTAAATCAAGACCATCTTTGCGCAGCACGCCACCGGTAGAATCGCTGATCGCGATGATTTTTGCGCCCGCCTGAGCAAACAGTCTGGCTACCGCCCACCCAACATTACCGGCGCCCTGAATAACAATGCGTGCGCCGTCCAGCTGAGATAATTCAGGGTCCTGCATGACCTGCAGATACCGCTCGGTGGCAAAAAGACAACCACGGCCAGTGGCTTCCTGCCGTCCCAGGGAGCCGCCGAGCTCAAGCGGCTTACCTGTAACAACGGCAAAATTGTTTGCGCCTTTGTGAAACGCATCGTAAGTATCGTAGATCAGCGCCATGGTTCTCTCGTCGGTGTACATATCTGGCGCGGGTATATCGGTATGTGGGCCGATATTGTCGCCCAGCTCGCTCGTAAATCGGCGCGTCAATCTGCGCAATTCACCATCACTCAGGGCCTTGGGGTCGCACTGTACGCCCCCTTTGGCGCCACCAAAAGGGAGGTGTACAAGTGCGCACTTCCATGTCATCAACGCTGCAAGGGATTCACTTTCTGGACGCGTGAGGTCCGGATGGAATCGAATACCACCTTTTCCAGGACCGAGGATATTGCTGTGCAGAACGCGAAAACCCTGAAAGGTGCGGACTGAACCGTCATCACACTCCACTGGAAAGCAAACGCCAATTGTTCGTTTAGGCGCTTTGAAAAACTCAACCAGGCCTTGGGGAAGATTGGGGATGTAACGTGCTGCATGGTCGATACGATCCTGGGAAACTTTTAATGGTCCACTTGCATCGTTGTTGTCTGTCATAGCATTGTCTTTGATAGAGGTGTGGTTGATTCCTGGCGCATTGGAAGTGTCTACCCCAGGACGCATCCAATCAACTAGCTAGCGTGTTTTCAGGCCCTTCTACAACTGCGCACCACCGGAACAAGTCAGCACCTCACCGGTAATGAAATCAGACTCAGGCAGACACAGCAGGTAAATCCCCCCGGCACCGTCTTCGGGTCTGCCACTGCGCCCGAGCGGAGACGCCCTTACAGACGCATCAATCTGCTGTTCATTCAGGCCCACACGAAAATCTCGCTCGCCAACGCTGATGGTGGGTGGTTCGCCACTGTAACCCTGGGTGAGCCGGGTATCTATATGGCCAAAAGCAACACAGTTCACCGTTGCGTTGTAACGCCCCCATTCCTTGGCAAGCGTTTTGGTTATGCCCACTACTGCCGCCTTTCCGGCAGAGTATGCAATCTGGGTTGCCGCGCCAGTGGTACCGGAGACGCTGGAGACATTAACAACTTTGCGTACAGACGCGGCGCCTTGTTGGGCCTGCTCGCGCCTGGCAGTCTCACGCAGCCATGGCGCCAGGGCGCGTAGAATCCGAAACGGTGCGGTAGCATGAACGTCGAGCATCGCCTGCCATTGTTCATCCGAATGGTTTTGAATGGCGCCATTCCAGATGTAACCGGCGTTATTCACCAGAACATCTATGCCGCCGAAGCTCTCGATCGCGGCGTCGATCAAGCGTTCTGGAAAATTAGTGGCCGTAACATCTCCAGCACAGGCGACTGCCTGGCCCCCGGATGAGTTGATTGCGGCCACACAGGCGTTTGCTTCGCTCTCATCCAGATCAT
>CBDUMB010000441.1:0-3286 GCA_965368205.1 uncultured Pseudomonadaceae bacterium
TGTTCGCGAATTTCCTGGGCTGATGAACTGTCGACATAAGCCTTGCCATCGTTAATCAGGTCCGTGGCAAACTTATACAGCTCTTCGAAATAATCCGAAGCGTGGGTAAGCGTCGACCAGGTAAACCCCAGCCAGGTGACATCCGCCTGGATGGACTGCACAAACTCATCACTTTCTTTGCTTGGATTGGTGTCATCGAATCGCAGGAAGGTTGAGCCCCCATATTCCTGGGCAACACCAAAATTCAAACAGATACTTTTCGCATGACCTATGTGCAGATACCCATTGGGCTCCGGCGGAAAGCGGGTGACAACACCTGCAGGGAGCACACCTTGCGCAAGGTCATGTTCAATGCGCTGGCGGATAAAATCTTTAGCTTCGTGGTCCATTGGATAAAAAATAGCACTAAGTCTGCGGGATCCGCATCTTGCACTACACTTTACCAATGGAAAACCCCGATGATGCTATGGAAGATCCAAACAAGCCGGAAAATCAGAGTTCAGACGAAGCGCCAGCGTCAACACCCGACCCACAGGTCGATAGCCTGGGTGATTGGATAGACCGGGCAAAACGGGCTCACGAGCTTGTGGATGCCGTTGACCTGAAAAAAGTAGCCGCACACGACAGTGCTGAACTGAGCAAGCTGGGCACCGTTACAGACGCGCTTAACGACCTGTCTGAAGGCCGGTTAGTTGCCCATGTCGAAGGTGTTGATGAAGTCATGCCTGAAATCGATGCCGAACAACAGCGTAAATCTGATCTGTTTGCCGCCATCGCCGGTGCAGGCTGGGTCGATCGCATGGGGCGCGTCCTTTATGTCAGCGCTGACCAGGATTCGGTTAAACCCCTGGAGCTGATTCCGCATCGGGAAGGTTTACCCGATTTTGATATCTGTATTGCCCCCAGCCAACGGGTCAGCTACGGCAACTATGGTATTTTTGTCTCCGGCCACGGTATTTTTGCCGCTTCCATTGGCGAACCTGCCAGCAAATACCACTGGCGCATCGATCGCAGCCAGCCTTATGACAGCATGGACGAACTGATGCGCAGCATTTCCTCGTTTGCAGAAAACGACGAATAAAGCAAAGCAACCAGGCGCTCGAGCTCGGTGGTAGACTGGCTGTTTTGAGCCTGGACCGTCATCGTTGTATAGAGTTGCGGTTATCTTTATCGGTTGTCTGTTATTTCTTGCAACCAGCGTCATCCTGGAGCTGCGCCAGCCCCTGGCAAGCCACATCGCGCAAAAAATGGCCGGTGAGAACTGGTACCGCATTGCGCTGAACAACAACCACGTGGGCTATATGTACAATAATGCCTATCGCGATCTCAAAGGTCGCTGGCATTTTTTGTCGACCACTCACTTCTCGCTTGAAAACAACAGCCCCAACACCATCAGTAAATGGCTGACTTTTGCAGCAAAACCCCCGTTTGCTTTAACCCGCGCCAGCTATACCAACCGCAGCAGTGGACAGCACAACGCGACCACTATTCTGGCTACTCCGGAGGGTTACGAAGCCTCAATTCAACGTAATCAACAGGCCAATAGTGTGGCGCTACCCTGGCAGTTTGATCTGGATACGTTTGTTGCTTTCGAACAATGGCTGTCCAGCGAAGCACCGCAAGCCGGTGCCCAACACCTGACCGAAAGCCTGGATTTTGAGCGCCTGCGTATTACACGCCGCAATTATCGTGTGGTTGAACAGAACGACGAAGGTTATCTGGTGGAGACCAGTGCCCCGTTTGCCGCTACCCGCACGCAGCTGAACACCTACTTCCAGCCCCAGCATCTCTCCATGGCTGGCTTATTCGACGTACAGGCAACCAGCGAAGCAGACGCGATTGCGCTGAGCGAGCTGCGCAGTAAAACCAGCTACCTGCTCGCGCTGGACCAGCGACTGCCTGACCACACCAATCTGCAAAGCCTGGCTTTAACCCTGCACGGTGCCGGTGACTACAACCTGCCACAAAAATACAGTCTCACCGCCAACCCGGTTACAACCAAAGGTGATGGTCAGGCACATCAAGGTGAAACGCTGCAGTTCCCGGTCAGCCATCCAGAGATACAGGCGCTGGTGGCGCAGAGTTTGAGCCAGGCAAAAAACAGTGGGCGCCACCCCGTGGATACCCTGGTGACCACGGCGTACGAGCGTTTGGCTTACAGTGAAGATGAACCCGCCGGTGCCGTACTGACCGCACTGGAGAAACAGCGTGGAGAGTGCACTGACTACGCCGACCTGTTCAGCACTCTGGCGCGGGCGGCGGGATATCCTGCACGCAACATCTACGGCCTGGCTTATAAAGATGGGGCCAACCCGGCTTTCATGTTTCATGCCTGGAACGAAGTATATGTAGACGGGAAATGGCGCTCGGTGGACCCCACCTGGAATCAGACCCGCGTGGATGCCAGCCATATGCCTTTGTCAGATGCTCAGGCGGCGCGGCTGATGCAGGCCAATAATACCCGCGACATCTATTTCGAGGTTACGGCAAAAGCTTACTTCTCTGCCGACTGAGGCGCTTTCACACGCAACAGGCCTTCCTGGGTGACAGACGCAATCAGCTGACCGTTCTCGGCATGAAAATCTGCATGCACCATGCCGCGGGAACCTTGTGCAGTAGACGTGCGTTTATGGAACAACAACCACTGATCCAAAGGTACGTCGCGATGAATCCACAGCGCATGGTCCAGCGAGGCCATCTGCAGGTCTTCCCGTGGCACTTCGCTCTGATGCGGAAGCGCACCTGTAGAAACCAGACTCATATCGGAAGCATACGCCAACAGGCAGCGTGCCAGTACCTGATCTGCACCATCAACACTTTCTCGAAATCTTATCCAGGACGGGCTGTGAAAACGATCCTGCAGCCAGGCTTCTGAACCCAGACGGAACACCGAACGCATTTCAAAAGGTCGCTCAATTTTTGCCATGGGACTGAGATGCGGCGAGTTTTCCATCAGCGCATGGGCCACTTCCACATCGTCTTCCAGCTCTTCCGGCAGCGGTACGTTCGGCATGGGATGCGCATGATCAAAACCAGGTTCAGCTACCTGAAACGACGCGTCGAGATTAAAAATGGCTTCCCCATTCTGAATGGCGACCACACGCCGGGTGGTGAAACTGCGCCCATCACGAATACGCTCAACCTCATACAGGACCGGTCGGGTTGTTGTACCGGCGCGAATAAAGTACCCATGCAGAGAATGTAAATGTACGCCTTCTACGGTGCGGTAAGCCGCCATCGCAGCCTGGGACAGTACCTGGCCACCAAACAGCCGCAGTGGCGTCGA
>CBDUMB010000442.1:0-3284 GCA_965368205.1 uncultured Pseudomonadaceae bacterium
CTTTCCACGTGATATTGAACCCCCTCAAATTGCTCGTTTAATTGACACCGAACCGGTTTCAGCGCTGCTGGTCACCAGCGACGGCACCCTTGCAGAACTGATTCCACTCGTGCGCAGCTTCGAAAAAGACCTTCTACGCCGCGGTATTGAAGGCATTCAGTACGACGGCCTGCCGACCGAAGAAATTGCCATATTAGTCAGTGGTTCGCGTCTGCAGGAGCTGGGCTTTACCCTGCAGGATGTCGCTGCAGAAGTAGGACGGGTCAGCCAGGACGTCCCCGCTGGCGCGGTTGGACGGGGTCAAGGCTCACACCAGTTACGCAGCCTGGATCAACGTAGAGATCCACTGGCGTTTGAACAGCTGCAACTTGAATCTGAAGGGCAGCTGTTACGTTTAAAAGATTTTGCCAGCGTTGTACGCCGACCTCAGGAGGGACAGCCGCGCGTGACCAGCGAAGGCAGAGTAGCCATTGAAATGATGTTGTGGCGGGATACCAGCTCGGATGCATACGCAGCCGACAAACTTGTTAAGTCGTGGATAGAAGATATTCGCCAGACACTCCCTGCCGGGGTTGAAGTCAAAGAAATCAACAACGTCTGGGCCCTGCTGGGCACCCAGCTCAAAATGATCGCGCAAAACGGGATGTCCGGTTTGCTGCTGGTGGTTGCCGTGCTTTTTTTATTCCTTAACGCGCGTGCCGGTTTCTGGGTGACCGTGGGCATACCTGTCAGCTTCATGCTGGGGCTGGCGATGTTCTATGCTTTATTTGGCTACGGCATATCTATTGTTGCGCTGATCGGCTTCATTATGGCCCTGGGTATTGTGGTCGATGATGCCATTGTTGTCGGAGAGGATATTGTCAGTTATCACGAACAGGGGATGTCAGCAGCCGATGCCTCGGTAGCCGGGGCGCAACGCATGTTTCTGCCTGTGATGACTTCATCTCTAACCACCATGGCAGCATTTATCCCCTTACTGATCATGGGTGGCATCATGGGCGACATGGTGCTTGCACTGCCAACCGTACTGTTGTGTGTGATCGTCGCCTCACTGATTGAATGTTTTCTGGTCTTACCCGGACATCTGCGACACTCCCTGGCCAGGGTGAACGTGCAGGAAAAGCCCGCCTGGCGAATCAGATTTGAAGCGGGATTTGCGCATCTCAGAGACAACCGATTCATGCCTTTAGTGGACAAAGCGCTGCGCCACCCCACCACCACCCTGTGCGCGGCCATCGGTGGCGTACTGGTGGCCATCTCGCTGGTGGCATCCCAGCACGTGGGTTTCAATCTGGTCACCGGCTTCGACTTTGAATCTGCTTACGCCAACGTGGAATACGCCGGCTCAGCCACTGACGAACAGAAACTCGAGTTTGTAGAACACCTGGAAAACACCCTCATTGAGGCGAACAAACAAACCGGCGAACAGAATGTCCTGGGCTGGACCGCCCGCTACAATCGTGCCTGGTTCAACAACGACCGCCTGCAGGGTGAGCAATATGCATCCGTAAATGTACAGTACGCCTTTGAGGAACAGCGCAATACAAGCCCGGCAGATTTTGTCGACTTGTGGACAAGCCTGGTCACTAAACCACCCTTCGTTGAGCAATTGACTATCGCCGTTGACGGCGGTGCTAATAACGGGCAGCCGGATATCACCCTGATTCTTCGCGGCAATGACACGGAAAAACTCAAGCAGGGTGCAGAAGATCTTTCGACGATGTTGTCGAGTTACCCCGGGGTGTCCAATGTCACGGACAACCTTCCCTACGGCAAAGACCAGATCATTTTTGAAATGACCCCCAGTGGTCGAGCCCTGGGCTTGACCGCCGAGCGCATTGGCAGCCAGCTTCGCGCGGCCTACTCTGGCGAGCGCGTGCAGATATTCAACGAACTCGACAATGAACTTGAGGTGCGCGTCATGCTGCCTGATCACGAGCGCGAAAGCCTCGGATCATTACAGAAATTCCCCATACGCACGGACGACGGAGTCTATGTGCCGCTTGCTAACGTTGCGGCGCTCTACAACCGACGCGGCATTGATGTCATTCGACACTCCGATGCCCAACAGGCCGTTGCTGTTTCTGCGGACGTCAACGAGGCCGTAAATAATGCCATGTCTATTGTCAGCGACATTGAAGAAAATCGCCTGCAGGAACTCCTTGACCGCCACGGCCTGACATTTGGCTTAGGCGGCCAGACGGAACAGGACAAGATAATGCTCGAGACCATGGCCCTGGGCGCCCTGCTGACCCTGGGGCTTATCTACCTGATTCTGGTCTGGGTTTTTTCTTCTTACTTATGGCCTCTGGCCATCATGGCCGCCATTCCTTTCGGGCTTACCGGCGCCGTCATCGGACATTGGGTGACCGGCTGGGATATCGGCGCCATGTCACTGCTGGCCTTTTTCTCCCTGACCGGAATTGTTGTAAACGACTCAATTGTGTTAATCAGCTTTTTACGCCGCCACATCGATGACGGCACTTCGCTTGTCGAAGCCCTGCGTATGTCGGTGCAATCACGCTTTCGCGCGGTCATCCTGACCTCTCTCACCACCATTGCCGGACTACTGCCGCTGATGTTCGAAAGCTCAACCCTGTCGATGTACTTTGCGCCGATCGCCATCACCATCTGTTTTGGTTTGAGCCTGGCGACACTGCTGGTGTTGATTGTTGTACCCGCTCTTATTCTGCTGCTTGAACAGGCAAGCACACGCCTCACCACTATTGTCCAAACACTGTCTGGAAAAAAACATGAAATCGCCAACGCGTCTGAACTTACTACCCCGCACGCCTAGACAAAAGCAGGTGTTTATCGCTCTTGGCATCCTGGCGGGTGCGGCACTGACCAGTGTGTCAATATTTGCCACCGGGCCAAACGCAGAGCCTGCTACGCCAGTGGAGAAAGCCTGGCCGGTATCCATAACATCGGCGGAACCGCAAACACTTAAGCCGAGCTTTTCAGCATTTGGACGGCTGGAGTCGAATCGTGTTGCACACTTACGTTCAGACTTAACTGCGCGCATTCAGCGTGTTGCCGTACAGGAAGGCGACTGGGTTAAACAAGGCGACCTTCTGGTCCAACTTGATGACCGCGAAAGCAAGCTGCAGGTACTTGAGCGAGAAGCCGAGCTTGCTCAGCACAAAGCCAGTTTAGCCAGTATGCGCAACCAGCTCGAACTGGAACAGATGAACAGAGAACACTTCGCCTCCAAACTGGAAGTTGCCAATGCCAAGCTTGCGCGTCACCAGGACCTGATGGCAAAACGCCTCATAGCAAAAGGT
>CBDUMB010000443.1:0-3284 GCA_965368205.1 uncultured Pseudomonadaceae bacterium
CCACCAGACTGCTCGTGGCTGCGTCATTCACATCCATAATATTGGATGGCTTGTTAGCATTGTTTGCCTGGCTTTGCATGCGCAGCGATTGGCCAAAAGCCTTACGTTCCGCAAGTGTTTTGCTGAGGATATCCTGCTGCCAGGCTTCACTGCGCAGCAGCGTACGCATATTCTGATAATCCACATCGTCGGTACAGAGCATGTCGCCATGACTGAGCAGTAATCCATCCTCAGTCAGATGGGGGTCCGCCAGCAGCGTGACGCCCGTATCGCTGACAAACTTCTCGCCGAACAGAAAATCTCGATTTCCATGCATCAGATACACAGGCGTTTTTGCAGTAATCGTGCGGAATATCTGACGCAGCTGTTGCGCAGCATCGCTGTCGTCGTCATCACCGATCCACATCTCCACCAGGTCGCCGAGAATATAGATTTCGTCGACCCGCTCGGACTCATAAACAAGGCATTCATGGAAACGCAGGAACGCCGGTGCAGACGGATCGTCCAGATGCAGGTCTGAGATAAACAGGCGTTGCACTAAAACCCCTGGTTGGCTCTGGAAGCCTGCATAGTGTTCTGTAATAACGCAATCCGTGTCATCGGCCCAACGCCACCGGGCACCGGCGTGATCCACGATGCAACTTCTTTGACCGCATCAAATTGAATGTCACCATACAACTTATTGTTGGCGCCGCGGGTAATACCAATATCAATGACAATGGCGCCTGGCTTGATCCACTCGACGGGCACCAGACCTGGCTTGCCTACTGCAGAAACAACAATATCCGCCAGGCGGATTTTCGCTGCGGTATCTTTGGTGAACTTGTGAGCCGTGGTCACCGTACATCCGGCAAGTAGCAGTTCCAGCCCCATGGGGCGACCCACATGGTTGGATGCGCCGATGACTGCTGCGTCGAGGCCTTTGAGGCTGCAACCAATATGTTCCAGCAGCAGCATGACGCCTTTTGGTGTGCAGGAGCGCAGAGTAGGGCGACGCAATGCCAGACGACCGATGTTGTAAGGGTGGAAGCCATCAACATCTTTGGCTGGGTCGATCTGATCAATAATAAGGTCCTGGTTGATGTGGTCCGGCAGAGGCGTTTGTACCAGGATGCCGTCAATACTGGGGTCTTCGTTAAGCGATGTGACCAGCGCCTGCAGATCGACCTGGGTGACCTTGGCACTGACGTGATGAACAATGGAGTGAAAGCCGACTTCATCACAATCCCGGCGCTTACCCTTCACATATATCTCAGAGGCCGGATCATTACCCACCAGAATGACTGCCAGCCCGGGTAGGCGACGACCCTGATCAACCCACGTCTCGATTTCTTCGCGTATATGCCCGCGCAGTTCTTTGGCAATGGCATTGCCATCAATTATTTTTGCGGACATCGACTTCACTGCTTCAGAAAACGCCATTCTACCGATAAAAACAGCGTCACCCCAGCCCACAGGTGGAGATCTGATCGCAACTTGTGGCTTAAGTCCATTGACCCGCAGAATCTTCGTAGTATGATCGCGCCGCATCGGGGTATAGCGCAGTCTGGTAGCGCGCCTGCTTTGGGAGCAGGATGTCGGGAGTTCGAATCTCTCTACCCCGACCAAATCAAACCTATCAAGCCGAATACTGTCATTAAGCGCCTGTAGCTCAACTGGATAGAGCATCGGCCTTCTAAGCCGAGGGTTGCAGGTTCGAGTCCTGCCAGGCGTACCAAACGCTTCGCGTTTGGTGTCGAGTTTTGGCTTCCAGCCAAAACGTCGCTCTAGCATCTAGATCCTTCTAAGCTTCGCGTTTGGTGTCGAGTTTTGGCTTCAATCGACACTATTCATGCCGCTGGCGGTCCTTTGCGGAGCATTCAACCGACATCCGATCACAATAATCTCTAGCAGAACGCGATTGCCAAGCATATAATCCGCCACCGTTAAAACTATGGTGGGCGTAGCTCAGTTGGTAGAGCTCCGGGTTGTGATCCCGGCGGTCGTGGGTTCAAGCCCCATCGTCCACCCCAATTCTTAACCACCTTGTGATGCAGCACTTTACAAACGTAAATTGCGGTTAGGTAACTCACCAGAACGGCCGAACACCTTTTTGTGTGTCACAGCCGTTCTGAAAATCCACACATCTAGACACTGATTATCTGCATGAATGTATCGATTGAAACAATGACTGGCCTCGAACGCCGACTCACAATAGCGTTGCCGAGCGAGGAGTTCGAATCTCAAATCACAGAACGACTGCATGATGCTGCTGGTAAAGTACGCATCAGCGGCTTTCGTCCCGGCAAAGTGCCCCTCAAAGAAGTGCGCCGCCGTTATGGCCAGGCTGTCCGGGCAGAAGTTGCGGGTGAGCTCATGCAGCAGAGTTTTGTGTCTGCTGTCCAGCAGGAAGACCTCAACCCTGCAGGTTCCCCGAGCCTGGAAGTGGTCAAAATGGACCCGGGTATCGATTTCGAATTTACCGCGACATTTGAGGTCTACCCAACAGTCGATGTGGCTGATCTGGCTCAGGTAAGCGTGCGCAAACCGCAAGCTGAAGTGACCGATGATGACCTGAATACCATGATCGAGCGACTTCGCGAACAACGCACAGTGTTTGAACCCGTCGATCGCGCCGCTGCCGCAGGTGACCAGGTTACTGCAGATTTCTCCGCCACCTCCGAAGGCGAACCCGTAGAAGGCACAGCAGGCGAAGACGTCGATTTTCGTGTGGGTCAGGGCCAGATGATTGAAGATTTCGACAAAGGTGTCGAAGGGGCTAAAGCTGGCGAAACCGTCACTTTCGACGCCACTTTCCCGGAAGATTATCGAGCCGAGAATCTACAGGGTAAAACCGTGCAGTTTTCCGTCACCGTAAAAGCGGTGAAAGAAGCTAAAGTGCCGGAACTCGACGACGAATTCTTTAAAAGCTTCGGCGTTGAAGAGGGGGGTGAAGCTGCCTTCCGTGAAGATGTGAAAAACAATATGCAGCGGGAAATGGACTCTGCGTTAAAGAACCAGCTGAAGCAGCAGGTTATGGACCAGCTCGCCAAAATACACGATTTCCAGATGCCGAATGCAATGATACAGCGCGAAATCCAGGTCCTGAAAGACCAGATGCTGGATCAATTTCAGATGGGCGGCGCAGGACCCAAACCTGAACTACCCAGTGAACTTTTTCAGGACCAGGCGGAACAACGTGTGAAGGTTGGGCTTGTAGTTAATGAAATCATCAAGAAAAACGAGCTTTCCGTTGATCAGGAGATGCTGGATGCTCGACTCGGCGAAATCGCCGCACAATACGG
>CBDUMB010000444.1:0-3277 GCA_965368205.1 uncultured Pseudomonadaceae bacterium
ATCTTCGTGCAGGTAGCGATGTGGCTCGAGTCCTGGAGGCGCACTTACACGCCAGTGAGTATTTTCGCGGCGTCCGTACCGCATTCCCTTCCGATTTAAACGACAACTTTCTCAAAGGGTTCGCCCAGCTTGAGAAATACAACCTCAGCTACGATAACTGGTCGCCAGACTTTTCACGCCTACCAAAACTTGCCGAGCTGGCAAACCGATTTCCGGCGGTGACGGTCATTGTTAATCACCTGGGTGGCAGGATTGATCCCAATGCTGATGATGCTGAGTTGAAGGCGTGGCAAGCTGCGATTGATGCGGTTGCAGCCTGTTCAAATACGGTGATGAAACTTGGTGGGGCACAAATGCGCGTTGGTGACTGGGAACCGCCTTACCATATGCATCAGGCGTCTGCGCCCTGGAGCTCTGATAAGTTTATGGCGGTCCTGTTACCGCGTTACCAGTATGCACTTGAGGCTTTTGGTCCCGAGCGATGTATGTTTGAAAGTAATTTTCCAGTGGATAAAGATTGTATTTCTTACCGAACGTTGTGGAATTTGTTTAAGAAGATCGCAAATGAACTCGGTTTGTCAGAAGCGGAGAAGCGTGATGTTTTCAGCGGGACAGCCGCTAGAGCTTATCGGCTTACGCCGCCGTAGTTTTTAGATCACGATTTAGCGCGCAATGCCTTTGCGATCAACTTCGGCCTCGCGTTTGTCGCGACGTCGAGTTGAGACGTAGCGGTGTTGGGTCCGCCATCCATTGTCGGTCTTGACGATCCTGTCGTAATAGCTGGCAGTTGCCGTTTGCCCTTTGCCGATAAGGGCGACAATACGAAACTGCATGGTCACGCCGTCTTTATCCGAGTCGGCGTAGATGTTGGTCATCATGTGTGTACGCGGATGCGCCGCCTCGGTTTCCATGAACGACTTAATGTCCTCGAGCCCTTCACATATCCGTGAGCCGACACCGGTCAGGTCGAATACGGCATCCTTGGTGAACACAGTGTCCAGCTTTGCCCAGTTTCGGTCGTCAATGGCATCGCCATACCGTCCAGGGAGTTCGTGAATCTCAACGCGGTCAGCGGTGGTAAGAACGTATGGCAAGTTGCTCATTTGATAGCTCCATAAATACCCGGGTCTCGAATGCGAGGTGCTTGTCGTCCTTTATTGTCATTCTCCGGGCCGATAAGCCACTCGAGTATGTTTCACCACATCTGGCCATGCAAACCAGGCGGGCTTAAAACGTTTTTCTGAGAGCAGCGTTGCCTGATCAAAAAAGTGCGGTGAGTCCGGATCATGGCTCTGGCCATAGTGTAAATAACTGGCGGCACGCACGCCGTCTGGATGAAACTCATAAACGGCCTGGTAAGATGACCCGGTTACCGCATATTGATTCTGACGATTCGGATCATCCGTTGGCGGGGTATGGTAAACCGTGAAGGCGACCCCCAGTGGCCCGCGAACCCCTGAGTTAGGCAGGCTGGGTTGGCGGTCATCGAATGGCACGTCGGCAACATCGCTGTAAGGCGCATGTCGCTGAATGCGATACACCTGCCCGTAGGGCACCTGCCAACTACCGTAACGCTCTTCCAGCATGTTTGCCGCGTCTATCAGCGCTTCGAATCGAGCAGGGATGTCGGTGGTGAATTCTGCTTTCAACGTCTCTACCGGATAGCCTCGCCCATAAAGTGTTTCGTACCAGGCTACCGCCAATGTTGTCGCGGTTGAGTCGATTGTGCTGCGGTAGTCCCAGTCGAGCAGGTGCGATAGGTAAGGTTGCACCCGATCAGCGAGCTCGGGATCAGACAACGCCAACTGCCTGAGACGCTGCTGGTATCTGGGCAGCTCAGTCATCGGCCAATACAAAGTGGTGTCGTAAGCCATGGCCTGCCAGTCCTCGAAAGTGACGTCCCGGGCCTGGCGCAGCAGCCAGCGTGACAGTTTGGCCCGCCGTTTATCATCGGTAGCGTCCTCCACCATATAAGCCGGAAAGTCTTTCATGGAAGGGTTGTCATCGTCGGTGGTGGTGAAGGGTGAAGAATTACAGTTCTGCATAAAGCCGGATTGTGGGTTGAGTACCTGAGGCAGTTCTTCAATCGGGTGGAAGTCACCCCATTCCATTTCCGGATCCGACCCGTCGACGGGTTGGGTCCAATCGACCCCGGCCTTGCGCCTGGCGATGGTGCCGTTGTACAGATAGAAGATGTTGCCATCAGCGTCAGCATACATGGTGTTGAACGTCTGCAGCTGCAATGTAGAGGCTGCCGCGTACCACTGTTCAAAATTCTGTGCACGAGACTGAGCCAGGGATTGCTGCATGCGTGAGCCGTTATGCAGGCGGGGTACCCGGGCGGCAAGAAAATGGTGTTCGTCTTCCTGATTGATCACCGGTCCATAGTGACTGCGACGTAACTGGTATTGGCGCGGTTGTGCCTCCCCAGCCACCTTGATCTGTGCCTGCCATGAGTCTGCGCGTCGCCATCCATCCCCATAGCGATACTGATCGGGGTCCTCAGGGTGGTCGAAAGTCAGACGATAGACGTCAGCGATGTCCGCTTCGTTCACGGTATACGCCCAGCCCAGATGATTGTTGAATCCTGCGGTTGGGAACGGTGAACCGGGAAACATGGCGCCGGAAAAATCCCAGCCTGAGTCACTTTTGACATGCATTTCAGTGAACATCCCCGGACCGTACCAGGGCTGATGTGGATTGATGAACAACATGGCGGTGCCATTGCGGGTGCGCTCAGGACCAATCGCCCACTGATTTGAGCCAAGTGAGGCGCGCTGCTCTTCTTCCAGTGCGGTCGCTTGTGCTGATGGCGCGTGGGCTGCGCCCAGCAGGCGTCCCAACATCATGTAGCGTTCATAGGCAAGCACATGCCAGGGCTCCATGCGGGTGAGCAGCCGTGGGGTGACCTCAGGGTGGCGCTCCAGATAAAAGTTGTAACCCGCAGCGAAGGCACTGGCCAGTGTCCGGGTTTCTTCTGGCTGGTTGGCAAAGTCCTGTTCGGCGCGGGTGGTGATTTCAAACAGGGCGACGTTGAGGTCACTCTGCAGGCCCTGTTCCCCGGAGACCTCTGCAGATCGGCCGAGTGCTTTGATGTAGGTGTCTTCGAGTTGCCAGAAATGATCTTCGCACTGAGACCAGGCTGAGCCGAACACGACGGCAGCATCTGATTTGCCGCGAATGTGTGGCACGCCCCATACATCTCGATGGATAACAACGTCGGCTGCCAAAGTGGGTAAAGGCGCCTGGGCGGCAGCAACATCAAGGCTGCAGAGTA
>CBDUMB010000445.1:0-3257 GCA_965368205.1 uncultured Pseudomonadaceae bacterium
ATCAAAGCTCTTTAGTGTGACAGCGTGGGAACAATCCAATCTTGCGGTGCCCGTCTGTCAGAGGCCTCGGCATCAGGTCAACCTCTTCGAACAATCGCTGGATCTCGAGCAATTTTCACATGTACATCACAGTCGCAGCGCCATCATTAAGAGGCTACGAGTGTTATCTTTCCAGAAAAAACGGAGCTATGAATGAAAAATAACGTCAGCCCAAATTGGGTTCGATGCGTATTCGGATTGACACTGCTGCTTGTCTCCTCGACAGCCGCCGCAGCCGTCTCAGATAAACCCAATATCCTTATCATCTGGGGTGACGATGTGGGCTGGATGAACACCAGCGCATACAACCGCGGCATGATGGGATACCGCACCCCTAATATCGACAGCATTGCCCAGGAAGGCGCGCTGTTTACCGATTGGTACGGCCAGCAAAGTTGTACTGCTGGACGCGCCGCGTTCGTCACTGGACAAAGTCCGTTTCGCACAGGTCTGCTGAAAGTTGGTCTTCCCGGCGCTAAAGAAGGCCTGTCTGAAAAAGACCCAACCATTGCTGGGCTACTGAAAAACCATGGCTACATGACTGCACAATACGGCAAAAATCACCTGGGTGATCTCGACGAGCATTTGCCTACCAACCATGGCTTTGATGAGTTTTTTGGCAACCTCTACCACCTGAATGCAGAAGAAGAGCCGGAAAGCCCCGACTATCCTCAGGGTGCCGAGTTCAAGAAGAAATTTGGACCTCGAGGCGTCATCAATTCAACTGCTGACGGCAAAATTGAAGACACCGGTCCGTTAACCAAAAAGCGTATGGAAACCGTTGACGAAGAAGTCACCGCAGGGGCCCTTGATTTCATGGAACGTGCTGTCAGTGCCAACAAGCCTTTCTTCCTGTGGTGGAATTCCACACGCATGCACGTCAACACCCACCTCAAAGCCGAGTCTGAAGGCGTCACGGGGCTGGGCATCTACGCAGATGGCATGGCTGAGCATGACAAGCATGTGGGTCAGATCCTCGACAAAGTCGATGAGTTAAAGATCGCTGACAACACCATCATCATGTACTCCACCGACAATGGTGCGGAGATTTTCACCTGGCCGGACGGTGGCATGACACCTTTCCGCAATGAGAAAAACTCAAACTGGGACGGCGGCTATCGTGTACCCACCATGATCAAATGGCCTGGCGTGATTGATGGTGGCACCGTCTACAACGATGTCTTCTCCCATGAAGATATGCTGCCAACGATTATGGCTGCTGTTGGCGAAGCTGATATCAAAGAAAAATTGAAGAAAGGTCATCGCGCGATCGGCCGCAACTACAAAGTCCACCTGGACGGCTACAATCTTCTGCCATACTTCAAAGGCGAAGTGGAAGAAGGTCCTCGCAAGGAATTTTTCTACTGGACCGACGACGGCCAGCTGGCGAACCTGCGTTACGACCGCTGGAAAATGGTCTTCATGGAACAGCGAGCGCATGGCTTTAATGTCTGGCAGGAGCCTATGGTGACACTGCGTCTACCTAAGCTGTTCGATATGCGGGGTGACCCCTTCGAACGCGCTGATCATGAAGCATCCGGTTACGACATGTGGCGTTTTGATCGCGCCTATCTGATCCTCCCGGCGGTAGATTACGTGGCACAGCACCTGGCAACCTACAAGGCCTTCCCGCCACGTCAGGAAGCAGGAAGCTTCAACCTCAACAAAGTCCTTGAGACTTTGCAGAGCAACCCTGGAACAAACTAACGTTTCACGGTGAGATAAAAGCCAGGCGCCCAGCGCCTGGCTTTTTTATTCTGATAGCATGAACAACCAATCAAAAGCGATAGATTAGAGCACAACTTGATCCACTGACATCGCTAACCGAAACCACAGATGCCATGCGTCTGCATTTCCCAAAGAGATGGAATTATGGACAGTCGACAACAGGTTAATCAGCTTCGTGAGCGCGTCTGCGCTTCAATCATCGGTCAGGAAGACATCGTCGATCGCCTGATCATCGGCTTGTTGGCCAACGGTAACCTGCTCATCGAAGGGCTGCCGGGACTTGCGAAAACCCGCGCGGTTAAAAGCCTGGCAAAAAACCTGGCAGCAGATTTTTCCCGTATTCAGTTCACCCCCGATTTATTACCCGCCGACATCACGGGTACCGAGGTACTGCATACCACGGATGCCGGGCACGAATTCAGATTTGATCCAGGACCTATTTTTGCCAACATTGTACTGGCGGACGAAATCAATCGCGCGCCCGCCAAAGTGCAAGCTGCGCTGCTTGAAGCCATGGAAGAACGCCAGGTCACCGTAGCCGGCACCACGCATAAAATGCCGCCCCTGTTCACGGTGATGGCAACCCAGAACCCTGTTGAGCAGGAAGGCACCTATCCCCTTCCTGAGGCGCAGATGGACCGTTTTCTGATGCATATCTATATCGACTATGGGGACGAAGCGTCTGAGGGGCAGATTATTCGACTGGTCCGTGGCGAAGAACATCCCGAACAAAACAAAATCGCGGGTGAGGACAATACATCCCCTGCCCGACCTGAGCCGATTCCTCAGGAAGCGGTGTTTGCCGCTCGCAATGAAATCAGTGCGGTCACCGTCAGCGACATTGTCGAACGCTATATGGTGGATATTATTTTTGCCACCCGCTATCCCGAACGCTACAACGAAGATCTGCGACGCTGGATACAGATCGGCGCCAGCCCACGCGGCGCGCTGGCACTTGATCGCTGTGCCCGCGCCAAGGCCTGGCTGGCCGGTCGCGACCACGTCTTACCCGAAGACGTACGCGACATGACTCACGACTGCTTGCGCCATCGCCTCACCTTAAGCTACGAAGCCAGTGCAGACGGACTTTCCGCCAACAACGTTATCGATCAACTGCTGGACCAGGTTGCCGTCGCTTAGCGCGCAGGCCAACACAACGGAACCAAGGACATTTCTATGCACGCTAAAAGAATCATCAACACTCTGGTACTGGCCACTTGCCTGCTGACGGGCCAGGCTTTTGCAGCTGACAACACCACCAAGCCGCGACTTGTGCTGCAGATCACCGTCGATGCGCTGCGCGGGGATCTACCCACACGATATGCACACGTCCTGGGTGAAGGCGGTTTCCGTTACCTGATGGATGAAGGCATTCGCTACAGCAATGCACACTATCAGCACGCCAATACAGAAACGATTGTTGGCCATGCCTCACTGGCCACCGGCACCACACCTTCCGTCCACGGCATGGTGGCAAATGTCTGGTTTGA
>CBDUMB010000446.1:0-3257 GCA_965368205.1 uncultured Pseudomonadaceae bacterium
TGCACACGTTGTGGCAATGCCGTGCCTGGCGGCAGATACAACATATCGCCGTGACCAAGCAGTTGCTCGGCGCCGCCCTGATCGAGAATGGTGCGTGAATCTATTTTGGACGATACCTGGAAACCCATGCGCGTCGGGATGTTGGCTTTGATCAAACCGGTAATGACATCAACCGATGGTCGTTGGGTGGCCAGAATCAGGTGGATGCCCGCAGCACGTGCTTTCTGTGCAATACGCGCAATCAGCTGTTCTACTTTTTTGCCGACAATCATCATCATGTCGGCAAACTCGTCTATGACCACAACAATGGCGGGCAGCGTGGTCAGATCCGGCGCTTCTTCAAGTTCATTGTTCCACAACGGATCTTTTATCGGCTCGCCTCGATTGTTCGCGTCTCGCACCTGTTTATTGAAACCTGCCAGATTTCGAACGCCCAATGAAGCCATCAGCCGGTAGCGACGTTCCATCTCAGCAACACACCAGTTTAATGCATGGGCGGCTTCGCGCATGTCGGTGACGACTGGCGCCAGGAGGTGCGGGATGCCTTCATACACCGACAGCTCAAGCATCTTGGGGTCGACCATAATCAGGCGAACCTGCTCAGGCGTGGATTTATACAGGATGCTTAAAATCATCGCGTTAACGCCGACGGATTTACCCGAACCGGTTGTACCCGCCACCAGCAGGTGGGGCATTTTTGCAATATCGGCAACCACCGATGCACCGGCAATATCTTTGCCCAAGGCCAGGGTCAAAGGTGATGGGGCATCTGCATAAACCGATGAGGTGAGGACTTCTTTCAAGCGAACCATCTCACGATGCTCATTGGGAATTTCGATACCGACGACGGATTTGCCGGGAATCACTTCAACAATACGCACGCTGATGACAGCAAGAGAGCGTGCCAGGTCTTTCGCCAGCGCAGAGATTTTCTGTACTTTGACACCCGCAGCAGGCTGTAGCTCAAAGCGCGTGATGACGGGCCCTGGTAATACAGAGACCACTTCCGCTTCTACACCAAAGTCAGCCAGTTTGAGTTCCAGCTGTTTGGACATGGCCTCCAGCGAGGCAGGTGAATACCCCAACCCGGTATCAGGCTCTTTTTCGTCGAGAAGTTCCAGGTCAGGCAGTTCGCCAGGTGTTTTAGTGTCGAACAGGCGCTTCTGCTGGCCGCGGCCTTTTGCCGCTTTTTCCTCTACTTTGGGGACAATTTTAACCTTTGCCGCCGTCGGTTGCTGAGCTTTGACCAGGTCTTTGTCGAGTGAAACTTTTCGCGCCTGCACCAGTTGTCGGGTTTGCAGTGATTGACGTTTGTGTTCTTCGCGACGCTGTTTGTAGGCATCGTAGTGCTTATCGTAAAAAATGACGACGGCGCTGCTGGCCTGGTAGAGGTATCTGCCGGTGATTTCGGCAACATTCAGCCAGGAAAACCCA
The DNA here is from genome assembly GCA_965368205.1 of uncultured Pseudomonadaceae bacterium. Taxonomy (GTDB): domain Bacteria; phylum Pseudomonadota; class Gammaproteobacteria; order Pseudomonadales; family Azotimanducaceae; genus UBA4421. The sequence goes on from CBDUMB010000446.1 coordinate 1,435, forward strand.
GCCGCTGCCTGCATGCCGATGAGTGCGCCCGCGGCACTTAACAGAGTTAAGCCAACCCATCCGAATATAGCCAGCCCACCGCTCACCAGCCACTGACCGAAAACACCACCGGGTCCTTCTGGCAGGTGCTGTTCGGGCGTCGTATGCAGCGCCAGCAGCACACAGCCGCAGATCATAACCAGTAGCCAGCCGCTGGCACGAATGCCCAACGCCAGCCAGTGCAGGGGTTGGTGACGGGCGGTGATCAAACGAATGCCAACAAAGGTAAGCGCCAGCGGAATGGTATAAGCCAACCAGCCAAACAGATATAACACCAGATCGGCAAAATAGGCGCCGCTGATACCAACCAGATTGTTGATTTCACCGCCTTGTCCACTGTAGCTGAAGGCCGGGTCAGTGGGTGAATACGAACCAATAGCAAGCAGCAGGAATAGCGTCACGGCGCCAACCCCAACCAGGCTGATTTCGCGCGCCGGAATTAAACGCATGGGTACAGAGGTAGCCACGAAGATTGTCCTTGATCTCAAATCAAGGCGAAGTGTAGCCAGACCGGGCCAGCCATACAAACGTTGTGAAATATTTTTTTCATCAAAATCAAACTGTTAATCCCGCTTCTTAAAATATAACAAGCTAATCTTTTTCTGATCGTTTAAGTACAATAGCGTCTTCTTCCTGAACAAGAGCAGAACGACAAGACATGCGTGCAGACAAAGCCAAAGTAGTAGATGAGGTATGGGATGATGCCCGTATCGAAAGTTTCCTGGGCAAAGGTCCAATGGGCGCCGAAGAGGCTGAGTTCAGCGTGCTGTTACACGCTTATCGCAGCATGCGGGTGGAAGACTTTGAGCGCTTTCTGCAGAAGTTCAAAGCTCAGGGCCGCGACGTCAATGCCCCTGGACGGGATGGTCGGGCACTGGTCGACGTCATCGCCAGTCATGCTAAGTCAGCGGAGTTTATACAACTGCTGCGACGCTGAGTTTTCCCATTGACCGCTATTCCCCTGCTGCCCTCATCGCCCGTCGCTTTTCCGGATCCGCATTATGCGCTTGCGGAACTCGATGGGCTGGTCGCGGCAGGCGGTGGATTGAGTGTGCAATGGCTTTTGTGTGCCTACAGTCAGGGTATCTTCCCCTGGTTCGATTCAGATGACGATCACATATTGTGGTGGAGTCCGGCGCAGCGTGCAGTCCTGAAGCCCGGTGCTATGCGCCTGACACGCAGCCTGGCAAAGCGTATCCGCAACAGCGGTTTTGAGGTGACTTTCGATCTGGATTTTGACGCGGTTGTGGCAGGTTGCAGTGGCCCGCGTGGTGATCAGCACGGTACCTGGATCACACCAAAAATGTCTGCCGCATATAGTGATCTGCATCATGCCGGGTACGCGCATTCGGTTGAGGTCTGGCACGAAGACAAACTGGTGGGTGGATTGTATGGCGTTTCCCTGGGCAAGCTGTTTTTTGGTGAATCGATGTTCGCGGGTGAGAAAGACGCGTCAAAAATCGCGTTTTTTGTGTTGCAGGACACGCTTGCACAGTGGGCATTTGATCTGATTGATTGCCAGATTATGAACCCGCATCTTGCCAGCCTCGGCGTGCACAGCATGCCTCGCGATGAGTTTCTGGCGGTGCTGGCCGACAATGAACAACACCCGACGCGCCAGGGTCCCTGGCAGCGCGACCAGCAGGCTGCTAGGCTAAGTTAAGCGCAGCGCGAGCAGTTTTTGGGTATGCAGGATTCCAATTCCGATCAGGTGCAGTTTTTCTTAACGCCGAAACATCCTTGTTCCTATCTGGATCGCAATAACGCGCAGACCCTGTTTTTTG
>CBDUMB010000447.1:0-3256 GCA_965368205.1 uncultured Pseudomonadaceae bacterium
TCCGGCAACAGCGATACCGCGGTAGGCGCCCAATGGCTGCAAGCCACGCTTTTCAGCAAGACGGGCCTCCATCAGGACACAAGCCGACGCACCATCAGACAGCTGAGAGGCATTGCCTGCAGTCACATGTTTGCCTTCGGCAATCACCTGGCCACCGGAAAACACCGGCTTCAACCCGGCCAGAGATTCGGCGGTTGTACCGGGTCGGTTGCCTTCATCTTTGTCCAGGGTAACTTCTGAGTCGGTGACTTCGCCGGTTTCTTTATTCTGGAATTTCATGATGGTGGACATAGGCACAATTTCATCATCGAACTTACCTGTTGCCTGAGCTTCTGCAGTGCGCGCCTGGGAATTGGCGGCAAGGATATCCTGGGCTTCACGACTCACGTTGTAGCGTTCACCCACCACCTCAGCAGTTTCCAGCATGGCCATGTAGAGAGCAGGTTTATTTTTCAAAGCCCATGGACTGGGAATGGCAAACATGTCTGCCGTCTGGTTCATCGAAATAGATTCCACGCCGCCACCTATAGCCACGTCCATGCCATCGCTGATGATCTGTTTTGCTGCGATACCAATTGCCATCATCCCGGATGAACACTGCCGGTCGATGGTTTGACCCGCAACACTATCCGGCAAGCCGGCTTCCAGCAGACACTGACGCGCGGTATTGGAGAACGCAGACCCCATCTGGATCGCAGCGCCCATGATCACGTCTTCAACCTCTGCAGGATCAATGTTTGCCCGCTGTACCGCATGACGAATAGCATGCGCGCCAAGCGCCTGGCTGGGAGTTGCATTAAACGCACCCCGATAGGCTTTACCGATAGGCGTACGGGCAGTAGATACAATGACAGCTTCGCGCATGTTTATTTCTCCAAAACAGTGAGTGCGGGTTAATCTTAGACGGTCAGGTTAACATAGGCTCTGAGAGAGCTGGCGAACAAGGATGAACATTTATGGGCAAAAATCCACCTTTCTACAGCCCCGCACAAAGGCAGTTACAGGCCCAATTTGACAGCGAAGCGCTGGCCTCTCGGCTCGAAGAGCTGATCGTGCAGCCTGCGCTCGACGAAGCTGCCCAAACATTTGTGCAAAGTGCTGATTACTTCTTTTTGTCTACCGTCAGCGATTCAGGCTTTCCCAGCGTTTCCTACAAAGGTGGTGATCCGGGGTTTGTAAAGGTCATCTCCCCAACCCAGTTAGCATTCCCCTGTTACGACGGCAACGGCATGTACTACTCCATGGGCAACATAGCAGCCCATGGCAAAGTGGGCTTGCTGTTTATCGATTTTGCAACACCCAACCGGCTGCGCATTGAAGGCACGGCGATTCTGAGCCAGGCACCTGACCTGCTCAACCAATGGCCGGAAACAGCGCTGGCTTGTGTGGTAGACGTCACCAACACCTGGATTAACTGCCCTCGTTATATCCACCCGATGCAGCGCCAGGGCAGCTCCGAATTTGTGCCCCGGGAAGGGGTTGAAACGCCCGTCCCGGAATGGAAGTCTTTTGAACCGGTGGCAGACGTTGTACCACAACCTGCACACACGTTAGGTACCCATGGCCAATCCCCACAACTCACCCCAACCGCTAACAAAAAGGATCCCTCATGACTGTCAGTGACGCTGTCGCCCAACGACAATCGATCAGAGCATTCCTGGATACACCCGTCGACGATGCAGTGATTGCTGAGTTGCTGGAAAAAGCGGCAAGAGCGCCTTCCGGGGGCAACGTTCAGCCCTGGCGAATCTATGTCGTCAATGGTGAGACAACAGGTAAATTCCTGGAATTTCTGCAGACCTCAGATATTAAAGACACACCGGAATACGCCATTTACCCTAAAGATCTGACTTCGCCTTATCGCGATTCACGCTTCAAGGTTGGCGAAGATATGTACGCTCTGTTAGGTATTCCCAGAGAGGATAAAGCCGCACGCTTTGCACACCTGGCGCGAAATTATACTTTTTTTGATGCCCCTGCCGGGCTGTTCTGTTTTGTTGACCGACAGATGGGCCCACCGCAATGGTCGGATCTGGGTATGTTCCTGCAAACTTTCATGTTGTTAGCGCAGGAAGCTGGCTTAGATACCTGCGCGCAGGAAGCCTGGGCCATGCGCGCCAACAACGTTCGGCACTTCGTTAACGCACCTGACAATCTGATGTTGTTCTGCGGCATAGCCCTGGGTCACAAAGACCCCGACAAGCCCGTTAACAGCCTTGTTTCCGAACGCGCCCCGCTGGATCAGTGGGCTACCTTTGTTTGAGTTTGGGATGACAACCGGGCAGGAAACCAACACTGATAGTAGCTTTAGGTTCTAATACTGATCTCTGTTTTATTCACCGCCAGCGTAGATGCGTATCAGGCGATTGAGAAACTCACGACTTTCATAAAGCGACTGCACTGGGACACGTTCATTTAAACCGTGGAAGCCCGATGTATTCGGATCAGCAAACATACCGCTGATACTGTAGGTTGGGATACCCGCCGGAGTAAGGAGTCGCCCATCGGTCCCGCCCGCCTGCATAAAAGGGATGACGGGAACCTGAGGCCACATCTGTTTGCTCACGGTTTCCATGGGTCCAACAATTTCAGGCGTTAGAGGCGGCGGCGGCGAAGTAGATTCCGGCGGATCTGCAAACGTGACCACAACGTCTGTATCGTTCACCACATCACTCAAAACCTGTCGCACTTCCTCTTGGGTCTGGCCTGGAAAAATTCGGCAGTTCACGTTCGCCCACGCTCGCTGAGGCAATGCATTTGGGGCGTGTCCCGCATCCAGCATTGTGGCGACGCAGGTTGTATGCAGCATGGAATTAAAACTGGAATCAGCGGTGATTCGAGCCAACGCATCCGGATCAGGTGTTGCCTGCAGAATAGCCAACATGTCCTCTCCGGTCTGACCACCATTCAGCGCTGCCATGCGCTTGAAGTAAGCCCGCGTGGTGTCGTTGAAGGTGATGGGAAACTGATACTCCGCAATGCGGGTCAAAGCTGCAGCCAGTCTATTGATCGCGTTGTCAGGCACCGGCCGCGAAGAATGGCCGCCAGAGTTGCGGACATCCAAGTGGTAATCCTGGTAGGTTTTTTCGCCCGCCTGTATGCCGTTGAATATCTTCTGACCATCTGGTCCAGCTACCGCAAAAGCACCTTCATTCAAAGCAAACTGAGCGTCAATCAGATCTCTGTGATGCTCGAGCAGATAACGCACTCCATTGAAATTGTTGGGCGTTTCTTCTCCACAGGTCAAGGCGAGTTT
>CBDUMB010000448.1:0-3256 GCA_965368205.1 uncultured Pseudomonadaceae bacterium
GTGCAACGCCCCCGTCAGCTGCGCAGATTATCGATGGCAGCGGTCAGTTTCTGATTCCGGGTTTGTGGGATATGCATGTCCATGTCACTTACGAGCCTCGTTTAATCGAGCTCATGCCCGAGCTGTTCCTTGATTATGGCATCACCAGCGTGCGGGATACGGGTGGGATGTTACCCGCCTTGTTACCTGAAATTGAGCGTTACCGTGGCGGCGAGATTCAGGCGCCGCGGATCTATTTCAGTGGCCCGCTGCTGGATGGCAGCAAGGTGGTTTACGATGGCGATGACCGGCCTGAGATTGGTATTTCCAATGCAACGCCAGAGGAAGCCCGAGCTAATGTACAAACCCTGGTAGACGCCGGCGCTGACTTCATAAAGATCTACGAACTGGTGTCGCCGGAGGTATTTGCTGCACTTGTAGACGCAGCCCGGCAGCACAATTTACCCATTGCCTCTCATGTCCCGCTGGCTCTGCTGGCGGACAATGCTGGCCCCCAGGTGGGCACTATGGAACACCTGCGCAACGTTGAGCTGGCTTGTGCTGAAGATGCCGACGTTATGGTGGCGCAGCGGCTGCAGACGCTGACGGAACCCGGGGATGTCAGTGGTTTTGCTTTGCGCAGTGCCATGCATTCTCAATATCGGCCCCTGGCGTTGGCGAGTGTAGATATCAAGAGTGCGCGTTGTCAGGCAGTGATCAGCTCGCTGCAGAACACCATTCAAGTCCCCACGTTGCGGCTCAATACCATTTTCAAGTATTCACCTCTGGGTCGGGATGATTGGCGCGAGCATCTGGGTAATCTACCCGCGCCCGTTGCGGCAGAATGGCTGCAGACCGCTGAGCGTTTTTTTGGTCAAGGTTCGGCGGATGCCTTGAAGATGTCTGATTGGAGTCTTGCGCTGGTGGGTGAGATGTTTCGCTCCGGCGTGCCGATAGGTGCGGGTACCGATACACCCATCGGGCAGGCGATCCCCGGATATTCTCTGCACACAGAGCTGGAGCGTCTGGTGCAGGCGGGTTTGTCCCCGATGCAGGCGCTTCACTCTGCAACGATCAGGCCGGCGGAGTTCCTGAATCTGCAGGAATCCAACGGGCAGATCCGCGCGGGTATGGTTGGCGATCTGGTGTTGCTCGCTGCAGATCCCAGCCTCGACATTGCCAATACCCGCAAGATAAACGCCGTGATATCCCGTGGTGAGGTTGTTCGTTAACCTGTTAACACCCGGTGGTCAGGCAGCCTTGCGATCGAGCAGGGCATCCAGCTCAGCGAAGTCGTCATCACTCAATGTCCAGCTGATGCTTTCTGCATTGGCAAGCACCTGTTCTGCACGCGTTGCGCCGGCGATCACGCTGCTCACCAAAGGGTTGCTGGAGAGCCAGGCCATAGCCAGTTGCAACAGATTTTTATCGCGGCTTTGCGCAAATTCGGCGAGGCGCTCCACCTGGTCAAAATTCCTGTCGGATAAGGCTTTTTTCCCGCGTTCACCAAAGTTGGCCAGGCGACTGTCGGCGGGTGCGTCCACGCCACGCTGATATTTGCCGGTCAGCAGCCCACTGGCCAGGGGGAAGTAGGGCAGCATGCCAACGCCGTATTCTTTACACGCCGGCAAAACTTCTTTTTCGATGTCTCGTTGCAGCAGGTTGTAGTGGTTCTGTGCCGTGACAAAGCGATTGTAGCCACCGTTCACTGCACGCCAATGGGCATCCGCAATCTGCCAGCCGCTGTAATTGGAATGGCCGATGTAGCGTACCTTGCCCATGGCCACCAGATCGTTTAACGCGCTGAGGGTTTCGTCGATCGGGGTTTTAGGGTCCGGGATATGGTGCTGATACAGATCAATATAATCTGTGTTGAGGCGTTTCAGGCTGGCATCCACTTCATTGAAAATATGCGCCCGTGATCCACCTTTCTGCAGAATGCCATCGCCCATGGCGTGCCCGAATTTGGTGGCTATAACAACCTGTGACCGGTCTCTGCCCGCCAGGGCACGACCAAGAAAAACTTCACTTTGCTGTCCGCCGTAGACGTTGGCGGTATCAAAAAAGTTGATGCCGATGTCCAGGGCCGCGTGGACAACCACCGCACTCTGCTTTTCGTCGCAGCGCATACCAAAGTTGTTGCAGCCGAGCCCGGCTAGGGAGACGCGCAGTCCACTATGGCCTAAGTTTCGATATTTCATGGTTTCAGTCTCTTTTTGTCAGGCGGTAAAGGTAAACCTCAGCAAGGTTCATGTTGCGGGGCAGGTTGCCATATTTGGATTCCCATCCCCGGGCAAAAGCGTTGAATTCGGTGTCATCGACCACCCGGGTTGCGGTCAATTCATAGATTTTGTCAGCGTGGCCCAGGCGCACGTTGGGGTTCGCCTCGATATGCTCAACCCACTGAGAGCGGTTGTCACCCGCATAAACATAGAGGTAGCTGTCCATGCCTAAGACCCACAGGTTAACGGAGTAAGGGTCTTCCGGTCGGGTTTCAAACTGGATGATATTGGCCTCGGCGACACTGGACCAGGTTTGTGGGATGGGTGTGACCACGCCGTCGAGTGCGGTGCTGCTGAAAGGTATGTAACCACAGCCCGTCGACAACAAAGCCAGCATGGCAAGACCAAAAAAGTACCGCATCGCGCGCTCCAGCAAGTGAGGCTGGGCAGTATATCCCGACTCACACGTGCCTGGGCAAAACCCTTAACTGTGCTAGGATTTGCGCGGCACTACTGGCACACCTCGCCAGCATGGAGGATCGGTATGGAAATGACAGCAGGCATCATGGTGATGCTGGCAAATCTCTGGGCGATTACGCGCACGCTGCGCAGCGATGCCGAGCCGAAAACCAAGGCGATGTGGGTGGCTATCGTGCTGCTGTTGCCGTTTGTCGGCATGGTCTTATGGATATTGTTCGGGCCAAGCTGAAGTACTCGAGCATCCGACTAGGTTAGTCGGCCATTTTTTTTAAACATACGTTGCTCAGGGGTAAACCATGGCACAGCTCCTTCGTGTGGACGCCAGCATGCGTCACGCAGGTTCTCACAGTCGCTCGATCGCGGACAAACTGGTAGATCAAATCAATAAAAAACAATCACTTAGCGTGGTAAGGCGAGACCTCGCTGAAGGCGTGCCGATGGTGGATGAAGCCTGGATTGCAGCCAATTTCACGCCTGCGGAAGAGCGCAGTGCTGAACATCGCGCGGCCCTTGCGGCTTCGGATGCGCTGGTGGAAGAGCTGCGCGCCTCAGATGTGATTGTGATTGCTTTACCC
>CBDUMB010000449.1:0-3255 GCA_965368205.1 uncultured Pseudomonadaceae bacterium
CACCACAAAACGGGCAATTTCCGGGTAGTTGAACGGGCTGGGGATCCGCGCACGTAACACTTCAGCGGTTAAACCGGTACGCTCGAAAAAACGATCAAAACGCCCCATCGCGCTGAGGGTTGCTGAGGTACAGATTGCGCCAAACGCACGCTGCCACAGCACTTCCTGCAGGATATGGCCTGGCTCGATGGGCGCGCTGACCATCTCCACATCGTAGGGGGTTCGATTAATCCAGCGCGCATGTCGGTATTGCGACTGCAACGCATAGTCCTGCAGCAGCGAAAGGGTTGCCAGCGCTCGCGTCTGCAATTGCCCGACAGGCACCAGCCAATCTTCAGCTTCAAAGGCATTTGTCCAGTTCACATCTCCGGCAACCGCCCCCTGCACAAGGCCATGGGTACGTTCCAGATCGTCACAGATTTTAGAGATGAATGGCACTGCTGCAGATGCCAGATCCTGAATCGTCGGCGGTACTTCGCCCAAGGGAAAACGGCAGGTATCAAGATCGTCATCGCGGGCGATGTATTCCAGTTCATGCAGGCCCGCAGACAACGCCTCCAGCGCGCCGCGTAGCGCACCGCTTTCGCCGGCTACGCTGGTGGCAAGGCTCACCAGATCTGCTGGACGTGCAAAACGTTGGGTCAGACTGCCCAGCACCGAATTAACCTGCTCCAGCCAGTTCAGCGTTGCGTTCAGACGCGCGTTTGTCGAGAAATGAGTCTGGGTTTTTTCCGCCAGGTGATGAGCTTCATCAAGAATGAAAATACACTGTTCGGGCTCCGGCAGAACTGCACCACCACCCAGGGCTAAATCGGACAGAACCAGGTCGTGATTCGCGACAATAACGTCACTGCCTTCCAGCGCACCACGTGCTTTAAAAAATGGGCACTGTTTGAAAAAACTGCATCGATTATTGCTGCAGCCACGGTGGTCTGTTGTGACACCACGCCAGGCGCCATCCGGAAGTTCCTCTGGCCAGCTGTCTAATTCACCATCCCACTGGCCCTGCGCAAAGCGTTCCAGCATGCCCTGGTACAGCGCCGAGTGCTCACCTGACTCGACTTCAAAAATAGGTATTTCCTGCTGCTCGGAATACTTCAGATGATCATCCAGACGTTTCAAACACAGATAACGCCCGCGACCCTTGGCAAGACTGACAGTAAACTTCAATTGCGCGTTATTCTTCAGATCCGGAATATCGTGCAGCGTCACCTGTTCCTGCAGGGCTACGGTTGCGGTACTGAGAATAATGGTTTTACCCAGCGCCTGAGCGGTCGGTATTGCGGCAATACAATAGGCTGCTGTTTTACCGGTACCGGTGCCCGCTTCGATCACCGCGATGCGATTGTGTTCCTGTGTCAGCGTCCGCGCCACGTGGGCAATCATTTCGCGCTGCCCTCGGCGAGCCTTAAAACCCCGAGCTTCAAGCCAGGCACGATAGGCGGACTGAATGTTGTTTTTCAGTTCGTCTGATAAATGGATGAGACCCGGGGCGGATGCGTTCATCCCACCAGCTTACTTGTCCGACCTGTGTGACACCACTCTTGAGTAGAGCATTTCTCTGTGCGAGATTGCGGTGTATGAAAAATCTAATCTTGTTTTTACTGTTATGTGGGGCCACCGCGCAGACGCTTCACGCAGAGACCTCAAAAGCACTTGTGGTACCTCCCGGATTCACTGTTGAAACCTTGAATTTCACAGCACCTAATGCCCGTCAGATGGCGCTCACAGAAAACGGCACGCTGATTCTGGGCACCCGCCGGGCCGGCAATGTGTACGCGATACCTGATGCGCTGACTGACCCCGACCCTGAAGTCATTACCCTGCTGGAAGACCTGCGCATGCCCAGTGGTGTGGCGGTTCACAATGGCGATTTGTACATTGGCGCGGTAGATCGGATTCTGAAAGTGACCGCCATTGATACGCAACTGAAACCGAACGTGCCTTACCAGGTGATCACCGACCAGCTGCCTGGCGAATCTCATCATGGCTGGAAGTATCTGAAGTTTGGGCCTGACAACGCCCTTTATGTGCCTGTGGGTGCACCGTGCAACATCTGCCTGTCGCCAGACCCGCGCTTCGCCAGCCTTCTGAAGATGAACCCGGCCAACGGCGAGACAACCATCTATGCCCACGGCATCCGAAACACAGTCGGTTTTGCCTGGCATCCAGAAGATGACAGTTTGTGGATCAGCGACAATGGCCGCGACATGATGGGTGACGATGTACCCCCTGAAGAGCTCAATATTGCCATCCGCCCAGGCCAACACTTTGGCTACCCTTTCATCCATGGCGACGACATTGCTGACCCTGAATTTGGCGACCACAAAGACCGCGCGGCGCACACCTTCACGGCTCCAGCCCTGAACATACAAGCACACAGTGCTGCCCTGGGCATTACCTTCTATAACGACACACAATTCCCGCAGGACTATAAAAATGCCGTCTTCATTGCTGAACATGGCTCCTGGAACAGATCCGAAAAAGTCGGCTACCAGGTCAGTGTGGTGCTGAAAAAGGCTGACGGCGTGCTGTCTTATCAACCCTTTGTGACCGGCTGGCTGAAAGGCCAGGAGAACTGGGGGCGCCCCAACGATGTGCTGGTGGCACCCGATGGCAGCCTGCTGATTTCTGACGATCAAGGCGGCCTGGTTTACCGCGTACGCTATACCGGCGCATTCGCGACCCAGTAGCCCTCTACCCCTCCTTGACAGATCTGCAGCGGCACCTGATAGTCGGAACGCTTTAGATCCTTGGGGAGGGACAGTATGACCAGCAGCTATATCGGTGCTGATCTGATTGCAGACGGCCTGGCACAACTCGGCGTGGAACATGTATTTGCCATCGTCAGCATCCACAACATGCCGATCCTGGATGCCATCAACCGCCTGGGCAAAACCAGAATCATAGACGTTCGCCATGAGCAGGCGGGCACCCATGCCGCGGATGGTTATGCCCGCGCCAGCGGCAAACTGGGCGTCATGATCGCCTCTACCGGGCCAGGTACGTCCAACACGGTCACCGGTCTCTATGAGGCTCAATACGGATCTTCCCGGGTACTGGTGATTACCGGCCAGGCAGAAACCGGGTTCTATGGCAAAGGTCTGGCTTACGTCCACGAAGCTGAAAACCAGGTACCGATGCTGGCCAGCGTCTGTCGACGCGTTGAAAGCCCGCGCCATGTCTCACAGCTGGCTTCTGCATTTGCACAGGTGATCGACGATATGTTCACCGGTCGCCCGGCGCCAGGAGCGC
>CBDUMB010000450.1:0-3242 GCA_965368205.1 uncultured Pseudomonadaceae bacterium
ATCGTCTGAGCGTACTTTGCGATCTGACGTGTAGCGATTCACCATGGAATCCATATTGCCGCCGGTCACACCAAAAAACAGATTGGGTTTTCCCAGCACCTCAAAATCTCTGGTTGATTGCCAGTCCGGTTGGGCAATGATGCCCACACGAAAACCCTGGGCTTCTAAAAAACGCCCCACAATTGCCATACCAAAACTCGGGTGATCCACGTAAGCATCCCCGGTGACAATGATGATGTCGCAGCTGTCCCAGCCCAGTTCATCCATTTCCGCACGGCTCATTGGCAACACCGGCGCGGGTGTCAGACGATGCGCCCAGTATTTGCGATAACTCATCAGCGACCTGGGGGTCGCATCAGCCGAAGATTCTTGGATATTTTTCATAGCGCGGCATTCTACCTGGCTCTATCATGAGGCGGGTTATAAATTTCCAGGGGAGAAGACCATGTTAAACAAAGTATGTCTGGCCATTGTTCTGACACTGTGCAGCCTGCACGTCGTGGCGGAGGAAACACTGCTGTACGAAATGCGCACCTACACCACCAATGAAGGCAAGCTGGACGCGCTGCATGAACGCTTTCGCAATCACACCATGGCCATATTCGAAAAGCACGGCATGCAGAATGTAGGTTACTGGATACCCGCAGAGACACCGGAAACACTGATCTACATCATTGCCCACAAAGACAGCGCTGCGGCGCAGGCCAGCTGGCAGGCGTTTGTTGCTGATCCGCAATGGCAGGACGTTTATGCAAAATCTATTGCAGACGGCCGCCTGGTGAAAAATATTGTCAGCGTGTTCATGACCAAAACTGATTACTCGCCCTGATCTGCATGCAACCGGTGCGTTCGGTTTGAACAACCGAGCGCGGACAGGTTTCTGCGCCGACAGGCGGCTAGGGAAGACGCTGGGCTTTAGCAAATGCGGAACTTATTTCGCCACTGCTGTTCTGTACAGCCCCGGACCAGTCACGCCACATGTCACCATCCGGCGGACTGCTGCGCAGCTCATCAAGCTTGTCGGTCCAGAAATCAGCCAATACAGCCTGTCGAATAACCTCTGAGTAGTTGTGCCCGGCCATGTGCGCGATCCGGTGGTGCCAGAACACAATGTCACCCGCTTTGCCATAACACTCCACAGGCTGTTCCTGGGTATCCAGTTCTTCGATTGTTTTGAGATATTCAGGTGTATGCACAATGCCTTTGAAACTGGGTAGATGATCGTAATAAGGAATGCGCGGCTGGTCGTAACGCAGGTTGAATGTGGGATAGAGTCTGGCGTGTGACCCGGGCCAGACTTTGAAAGCGCCCCCACCCTCGGGAATATCATCCAACAGGCAAACCACACCTAACTGAAACGGGTGGCCATCGGTGTGGCAGGCATCCGGTTCACGAGGTTTGTCTCCATAGGGCAACGTACAGTAAACCCCGCGCGCGCCTTCGGTACCCACAGCGGGGTCCGTTGGGCCTCCCGGCCAGGCCGGACCCTGGCTACCCATGGGTGTACCGCCTGCAACCGCCTGGCGTAATTCCCCGCCCAACAGTTGCTCAGCCATCGCACAGATCGTTTCACTGTAGATCAGTTCAATCACCTGAGGTGACACACCCAGGGCGCGATTCAACCAGCGATAACCCTGGCGAGTGTGCACTGAATCCAGGGATTCATCCTCAGACAGGAAGGGTCCTACATGGGTCGCTTTCTGATCTCGGCGGAGATGACTGTCAGGGGGCAGTGCCGCCCACATCTCGTCACGCACTTGAGCACAAAGCGCCAGGTCCATCGCCCCGGGTACCAGAAGGTATCCGTAACGTTTGAAAAAACTGATCTGTTCATGACTCAGCCTCACAGTCATTCCCCTTTGAATATCACTCTGCTGGCAGCGCCAACCGATCATCTCTATGATGGCCAGCGATGTCCAGCAACACCACACACAGCAATATTCTGATTATCGGTGCCGGTTCCGCTGGTGCGGTACTGGCCAATCGACTCAGTGAAGACCCGGACTGTCAGGTTACCCTGCTGGAAGCAGGGGGCAGCGATCGCCGCCTGATTGTGCAGATGCCGTCGGCTTTTTATCTGCCGGTTAAAAACAAGTCCCTCAACTGGGGATACATGAGCGAACCGGAAGCACAGCTGAACAATCGTCGTCTGCTGTGCCCAAGGGGTCGGGTGTTGGGTGGTTCTTCTTCGATCAACGGCATGGTCTATGTGCGAGGCAATCCTGCGGATTTTGCCGCCTGGCAGGCACTGGGCGCAGACAATTGGGACTACGCCAATGTTCTCCCCTACTTTCGCAAAGCACAGAACTTCGAAGGGGTAACCGGCGAAGATGAGTACAGAGGGACGCAAGGACCTCTTGCTGTTTGTGACGGTGAGCTGGCCAGCCCGCTCTATCAGACTTTTTTACAGGCCGCCGCCCAGGCCGGACACAATCTCAGCCCGGACCTGAACGGTGCTCAGCAGGAAGGTTTTGGCAAGCTACCTATGACCGTAGATAAAGGTGTGCGGGCATCCACTGCCCGCGCGTATCTGCAGCCTGCACGACATCGGCCGAACCTGACCATTCACACCCGCACCCACGCCTTGAATTTATTGTTTGATGGGAACAAGGCGACCGGTGTAACCGCAGACCAGCGAGGTCGGCAAAAAGAATTTTACGCCGACGAAATTATTCTCTGTGGTGGAGCGATCAATACCCCACAACTCATGATGTGTTCAGGCATTGGACCCGCAGAATCGCTGAAGCAGGTGGGTATCCAACCCAGGTTAGATCTTCCGGGCGTGGGCCAGAACCTGATGGACCACCTGGAAATCTATGTACAACAGGCCTGCAAACAACCGGTCAGCCTGTATAAAGATCTGAGCTTATTCGGACGTGCAAAAATAGGTTTGCAATGGCTTGTTAACCAAGGCGGCCTGGGCGCAACCAATCATTTTGAGGTGGGTGGCTTTATTAAAAGCGATGCCAGCGCGCCCTATCCCAACATCCAGTTCCACTTTCTACCTGCCGCCATGCAATATGACGGCAGCGCAAAAGCAGAACAGCATGGCTTCCAGGCACATGTCGGCCCGATGTTATCCCAGAGCCGAGGGGCGGTAACCTTATCCAGCAGCAACCCGAAACAACATCCGCGCATCGCGTTTAACTACATGTCGCATCCACAGGACTGGCAGGTGTTTCGCCAGGCCATTCGCGCCGCCAGAGAAATTTTTGCGCAGCCGGCCTTTGATGACTTTCGCG
>CBDUMB010000451.1:0-3236 GCA_965368205.1 uncultured Pseudomonadaceae bacterium
TCACCGGGGCCAGTTTGGCCGGGTTCTACATGATTATAGAAAGCTGGCTCAATGAAAATTCGACGGCACGCGCTCGTGGCAGCCTGTTATCTTTTTATGGATTTGTCTCTATCGGCGCCATGGCATTGGGGCAACTTTTACTCACCAGCGGCGATGTTCTGCAGGGCGCGGCGTTGGCAGCCATCATTTTTGCGTTGGCCATTGTTCCCGTTGGCTTAACCACCAGCCCGCAGCCGGCAACGCCAACACAGGTTGTGCTCAGCTTCCGGGTAGCCTACCAGGCCTCTCAGGTTGGATTGATCGCGGCGACCATTTCAGGCTTTGTAATGGGTTTGATCTGGAGCAATGGTGCGGTTTTTGTCAGCCGGGCAGTGCTGGATGATCGGGTTGGGGCTACCTTTATCATCTGGGTGCTGCTGGGTGGACTGTTCTGTCAGCTGCCCCTGGGCCGCCTGTCGGATCATGTGGATCGGCGTTGGGTCATTCTGGGGACCAGTGTGTTGGCGTTTGTCTGCTCAACCAGCTGGGCATTTTTCGGCTCGACCACGCCAATCCAACTCTATGTGTTAGGTTTCATTGTGGGTGGCGCTGCGATGCCGCTCTATTCCCTCGGGGTTGCACATGCGAATGACAACGCGCAGGGGGCTTTTCTGATGATTGCAGGCGCTTTATTGCTGGCTAACGGGCTGGGTTCTATTGCCGGGCCATTGCTCTACGCAGGGCTCGTCTGGTTGCAGCTGGATAACCTGTTTTTTGTGATGATTGGTGTTGCTTTTGCCTTCGCAGCAATATGGACAGGGGTACGTCTGGTCTTCCACGATGTGTCTCGCGATCACTATGAGCCTTACCAGATGGTACCGAAGACCACGATGGGCGCAGTAGATATGGACCCACGGGTAGCAAACTCTTCTGAACTCAGTTAACAGAATTTATTAGGAATATTTCAGTGAATGATCGTAAGAAACATCATCCCACCATCGGCTGGCGCGAGCGTGTATCGCTACCGCAATTGGGCATTTTTGGTATCACTGCCAAGACTGACACGGGTGCGCGGTCATCGTGTCTGCACGCCTTCAGTGTTGAGGAATTCGAAAAAGATGGCGTCCCGTGGGTGCGTTTTGGCGTACATCCGTCGCGGCGCAGTACGTTTGATGAGGTGTGGTGTGAGGCTAAAATCATCGACAAACGTCTGGTGAAAAATTCCGGTGGGATTGAGTCTCATCGATATTTCATTGAAACCCAGCTGCAGTTAGGCGAGCGTGTCTGGAAAACCGAAATATCCCTCGCTGATCGCGAAACCATGGGTTATCGCATGTTGCTTGGCCGCACGGCTATTCGTAACCATTACCTTGTTAACCCAGGACGTTCGTTCCTGCAAAGTCGCCATAAAAAACGGAAAAGTTCATGAAAATCGCCATCCTGTCGCGAAACTCCCGCATCTATTCAACCGCACGTTTGGTGGAGGCGGCCAAAGCCCGCGGACACGAAGTGCGGGTTTTAGATCACCTGCGCTGTTTCATGGACATCACCTCAGAAAAGCCCACCTTGCACTATCGTGACGAAGAATTTGATGCAGATCACTTTGATGCCGTCATCCCTCGGATCGGTTCTTCGGTCACCTTCTATGGCTGCTCCGTGGTGCGGCAGTTTGAAATGATGGGTGTGTACTGTGTCAATGAATCTGTTGCAATCACGCGTTCGAGAGACAAGTTGCGTTCGTTGCAGTTGTTGTCACGTCGTGGTGTGGGCATTCCGGTCACAGCGTTCGCCAACTCACCTGACGACATCAAAGGTTTAATCCGCGAAGTAGGCGGTCCGCCGCTGGTGATTAAACTGCTGGAAGGTACCCAGGGTATCGGTGTTGTGCTTGCAGAAACGCGCAATGCAGCCCAGAGCGTGATTCAAGGCTTCATGGGCTTGTCTGCCAACATCCTGGTGCAGGAATTCATCAAGGAAGCCGGGGGTAGTGATATCCGCTGTTTTGTAGTGGGTGGAAAAGTGATTGCCGCCATGCAGCGAACTGCACCGGAAGGGGAGTTCCGTTCCAATCTGCACAGAGGCGGTAGCGCTAAGGTGGTGCGTCTCAGCCCACAGGAGCGTCGTACCGCAGTTAATGCCGCTAAGATTATGGGCCTGAACGTCTGTGGTGTGGATCTGTTGCGCTCAGACCGGGGCCCACTGATTATGGAAGTGAACTCTTCGCCTGGTCTCAAAGGTATTGAGGAGGCGACAAACAAAGATGTCGCCAACCTCATTATCGAGTTTATAGAGAAAGAGGCACGCCCCAATCGAAACAAAACCCGCGGAAAAGGTTAAACCCTGTTCCCTTAGTTACCGCCGGCACTGGCCGCTGCCTGGCGTTCAGCTTCTAACAGCCGCGCGCCGCGCAATATGCCGCCCATGGAGTAGTTGCCTTCGTGACAGGCGTATTCAAACACCTTGTCGTCACTACTTCGCCAGACGTACTCACCTGACCAGGGTGCAGTCCATACGGACGGGTCTCTGACCGTGAAACTGTAGAGGAGATTGCCGTCTTCCTGCGGTGTGAATCGTTCAGTGACCTGCATGTTTTCACTGCCGCCACGCCCCTGTCGGCTGGCGGCGATGAAATTACGCGATTCCACCACCAGGGTGTCTCCGTCCCAGCGGCCGATAGAGTCTCCAAGCCAGGATTTCATGCTGGCCGGGTTGTGCTCGCCGTTCATGCGCACAACGCGCGCATCATGGACCATTTCAATCATGATCATGACATGCTCGTCGGTCTGCACGATGCGTTTGAAGTTATTGTAAAGGCTCGGGAAAGTTGGGGTTGCGCCGGTGAATCCAACAATACAGCGTTCTGAAATGCCCAACGACTCGGGTCCATCGTAGGGGCCTCGATGATCAACATCGAGCCACCAGGCAGTGCCATCGTTCGGGCGCCGCAGTTTACCCCGTTCGCGGGCTGCAAAAAGCGCTTCTTCGGTCATCGGCGGCATTCTGCCGTTCGGCGGATCGATGATAATTGATGTGCGGAATTTACCGTCGACGGTGAATACGTCATCACCGGGATCAACCCAGAAGTTATTGTAACCACCGACGTTGCCAGCGCCGCTGGCTTCGCTGAATTCTTCACCGACACCCACGGGTGGAGCGCCACCTTCAGGCGGGGCTTCGGTAATCGGGCCGCGGTTGCGGTCACGGTCAATGACGCGTTGCCGGTTTTCCTCGACAATGGCGGCGGCCGCTTCGGGCGT
>CBDUMB010000452.1:0-3232 GCA_965368205.1 uncultured Pseudomonadaceae bacterium
CGGTCACCCTCTTTGACGTCAGGACTGAACACACCGGATGTATTTGCCCAAGCTGCCTGGGACGTCGCCGCTAAAACTACAGCAGCAGAAAAAAACAGCACCCTGCGGTTCCAACTTATTGCGTTCACAAACATACCTCTCTAATCCGGGTAATGGTTACCCAGGGTCATTCGACAGACCGGAAAACCAAGCACTATAACGTCAACACTGATCGGTTCTATTCGCTTGGCATGCGTCTTCGGTTCGAAAAAAACTGAGCTTGGCCAGACTACTGCACTTCACAGGCATTTCACCGCATCCGTTCGAGACTATACCAACGTCCCAGATACAACTATTCAATCTGGTGTTATTGATTCCCCAAAAAGAGTGCAGCCTGTATGCCGGAAACAAAAATTTTAGTCATAGGCGCAAGCCAGGGTATTGGCCTGGCTACCGTGAAAGCGGCTTGTGATAAAGGATGGGCGGTTAAGGCATTCTCACGTCACGCCTCAAACCTGACCTACAAACACGACAACCTGACAAAAATTGACGGCGACGCCCTGCTTGCCGCTGATCTGGGGCCAGCCCTGCACGACGTGGACGCAGTCGTGCTCAGTCTTGGCGTACCGTTCAATCTTAAATTGTTTACCGGACCAATCACCCTGTTTTCCAGCGCCACTGAAGTTGTGCTTGCGCAGATGCAGCAACAGAACGTGAAGCGCCTGGTCTGCATCACCGGCTTCGGCGCCGGCGACAGCATTGAAGCCATCCACCCCTTACAGCGCCTGGGTTTTAATCTGATTTTTGGCCGCGCCTATGCGGACAAATCCAAGCAGGAGGCTGCCATCAAATCCAGCTCTCTGGACTGGACCATTGCCCGCCCTGGCGTTTTAACCAACGGCAGGCAGAAGCCATACAAGACCCTTGTTGCCGCAGATACCTGGCGCAATGGCATCATTTCCAGGGCAAACGTTGCTGACTTTGTTATCAACGCCATTGCACAAGAGAAATATATCGGCGAAGCACCAGTTCTGATTGGTTGAAAGACGCTTACTGCGCCAGCAACTGCCAGCATAAACCTTATTACCGGCACATTATTGAGGTGGCAGCAATTCACGGCTGGGCGCCTGCACCGCTTTGATGGTGACCCGCTCACCGGTACGGGATTCAGGATAATAATCCCACACCGCGTGGTGATGAACTGCACGATTATCCCATAACACCAGCGTGTTCGGCTGCCACTTGATCCGGCAATGAAAGCGCGTATTTGTCTCGATGTGTCGATACAGCATATCCAGCAGCGCGGCACTTTCAGCCGATTGCAGTTCATTAATCGATTCGGTGAAGGGTTCGTTGACAAACAGCACCGGCTTACCGGTATCCGGATGTATGGGCACCACAGGATGTGACGCAGTGGGGTAATGCTGTCCGGGCTTGGGTATGACGCCATAAGCCTTCAGGTCTTTATAGCCGCTGTGAAAAGCTGTTAGCCCTGAGAGCAGCCTCTGCATCGGTTCTGACAAAGTTGCAAACGCATCCTGCATATTTGCAAACAGCGTATCGCCACCACCGCTGGGTGGCACCTCGGTGATGTACAGTGCCGATGCCATCGGCGGAATGACTTCGCAGGACAGATCCGTATGCCATGCCTCACCGTTTGCGACCTTGGTTTTCGCGGTAATTCTGATGTCGAAAATTTCCGGATCACCGGGCATACCCAGATGGGTTTTCGCCGGGTGCAGGTGCAGATCACCAAACAGCCGGCCAAATTGCTTATGTTGTTCTCGAGTGAGCTGCTGATCGCGGAACACCAGCACCAGTCGATCTTTAAACGCCTGTCTGATGAACGCTTCGTCGTCAGCGCTCAGATTAGCCAGATCTATACCGCTGACTTCCCCGCCCAGCGAGGGAGTAATATTCTCTACTGACCTTGATCGGGCCTGGGTCATCACCTACCTCTGTTCCAGAATCTTCATCATGCCAATGGCGGTCGCGAATCACTCATCAGCATATCCAGGGCCCGCTGGCTTTTTTGCGGATGCTGCAGATCTCGCAGCTCTAACATCTCGCAGCCATCGCGCGCCATTTCAGACAATGTGACCGGATAGTGCCGGCAGTCCTCCGGACGATCCTGATAAATGGCACAATCAAACTTACCGCTGCTTTTATCTTCTGCAAGCCAGGGACAGCGGGTCAGACGCTGCTCAGAATCAGGGTCGACCCAGAGCACACCGTCTGCTACGTAGCGAGCAATATGAGGTCGAAAAGTCTCCCACCACGCCACCTCGTCAGCGGTTGCTGTCAGACCGGCACCGTAGATTTCGCAGCATTTACCACACTGGGTACATGCCCTCACCTGCTGATCTGCTACTGCCCGCCTGCGACGGGTCCATCCCATTCACTTTCGAGCAGACGCGCGCCGCGCAGAATGTTGCCCATGGCGTAATTACCTTCGTGGCACGCGTACTCATACACTTTGTCTTCGCTGGGCGCCCAGGTGTATTCACCGCTCCAGGGTGCGGTCCACGCACCAGGGTCATTGACGGTGAAGTTATAAACCAGGTAACCATCCGCGTGGCGGCTGAATCGCTCGGTCACTTCCAGCTGATCACTTGCACCGGCCAATCCACTGATTTTCTTGAAGTTTTTAGTCTTCACAATCAGCGTGTCACCTTCCCAGAAGCCGATGGAATCGCCCATCCAGGTGCGGTGATCGCTGGGTCCGTGCTCTTTATTCATACGCACAACGCGGGCGTCATGGACCATTTCGTGATAGATCAGGACATGACCCTCGGTCTGCAGGATGCGTTTGTAGTTGTTATACAGGCTGGGAATCACCGGCACGGTTGAACCGAAACTGATCAGACAACGTTCAGAAGGCGCGAGACTTTCCGGACCATCAAAAGGACCCGGGCCATCGTAGGCAAGCCACGAGGCAGTGCCGTCGTTGTCATGGCCAAAAGATTTGTACGCTGACGCCATCCGCGCCAGGCTCTGTGGTGTTCGCGCAGGCTGACGGCCGTTTTTGGGGTCATAGATAATCGAGGTGCGAAACTTACCGTTGATCTCAAATGTATCGGTGCCAGGATCAATCCAGAATGCATTGTAGCCACCCACGCCACCGGCTCCCGCAGTATTATTACCGTCGCCACCTTTTTGCGGCGCGCCTCGATCAGGATCACTTTCGCGATTGGCAAAATCGAAAACAGCCTTGGTACGGGCGGTGATGGTGTCCGCCTCTTCCCGAGTCATG
>CBDUMB010000453.1:0-3210 GCA_965368205.1 uncultured Pseudomonadaceae bacterium
TAACCAACAGCGTCTGCCAGTCAATAGAGGTGATTGGCGGCAGGATGAGCAGTCTCGCATCCAGACGCTGGCTTGCACTGAGCAGAGACTCAGGACTGAGATCGGGAATACG
This sequence comes from uncultured Pseudomonadaceae bacterium, assembly GCA_965368205.1. Lineage (GTDB taxonomy): Bacteria > Pseudomonadota > Gammaproteobacteria > Pseudomonadales > Azotimanducaceae > UBA4421. The sequence continues at coordinate 113 of CBDUMB010000453.1, forward strand.
CACAACCTCGTCGAACAGGTGAGCGATTGACTCGGGCAAACCGTTAGGTGTTGCTGCAATCAGCTTCAGCCCTTCTCGTGTGGCAATAGTTTTAGCTGTATGTGCCGCCTGGTCCGGGTCACCGCAGGAATGTTCCATAACAAGCACGATACTGGACCCAGAGCGCCAGGGTTCGTTCACAAACAGCACATTCTGCTTGCTCGCAGCGATCGTCTCGTAGTGGTGACCGGTGCGCACGCGAATACCTGAACGCAGTGGACGCCCGACAATAATTAACTCCCTCTTAACAGCGGCCTGCTCCAGCGCTTCTGTGGTTCTGCCTTGGGTAATCTGAAAAGAGCATTTGAGATTTAAACGGCGTGCGGAAGCTTCCAGCAGGCGGCGCTTTTTTGCGGCTTCCTTTGCGAAAGCGTGGGCTAAGCTTTCTGCCGTGAATTCAGTCACCTCATGATTCACAATGGCAACCTCTACATTGCCCGGCAACTTCGCGGCACCCAATAAGTCTACATCCTCTATAAACAACCCATGTACCTGGGTTGGCACGGATTGGGTTAGAGCCAGGGCGATGTTCAGCGCCTCAGTATCTGTGGTGCCATAATCCAGAAGGAATAGAACGTTAGCTTGTGGCGTTTGTGTCATCGACGTCTGCCTTTTTTTGATCGGGGTGTGCAATGCGATCAAACTCTTTAAGTTGAGAAATGACAGCCTCATCGATGTCTGCCAGCGGTATGGGCTGATCGTCTTTTGTCAGCATAATCTCTAGCGCTTCATCCACGTTGTTGATGGTGTAGACATGAAATTTACCCTGATCTACCGCATCAATGACTTCCGCCTCCAGCATAAGGTGATGTTTATTTGCAGCCGGGATAATCACGCCATGGCTGCCGTTTAAGCCCTGTTGTTTGCAGACCGAGTAAAAGCCTTCAATCTTCTGATTCACGCCGCCGATGGCCTGCGCACCACCGTGCTGGTCCATCGAGCCGGTGATGGCAATGGTCTGCCTGGCGGGTAGTTGCGCGATAGCGGAAATGAGCGCACACACTTCGGCTATGGAGGCGCTGTCGCCGTCCACGCTGCTATAACTCTGTTCGAACACCAGACTGGCAGATAACGACAGCGGGAAGTCACGGGCGTATCTGCTGCCAATATACGACGCAACAATCAGAACAGCTTTGGAGTGGATATCCCCCCCCAGGTTCGATTCGCGCTCAATGTCGACTACCTGACCACGGCCCAGTCTGGTGGTCGCGGTGATGCGCGCAGGCTGTCCAAAATTAATCTGACCAATGTTGACAATCGCCAGGCCGTTTATCTGGCCGACCCTGGCGCCGCGGGTTTCAACTCGAATCACCCCGTTGCTGATGTTTTCCTGGATAAGCTCGCGAAACCTATCCAGTCGGTAAGTACGTTTGTTCAGCGCATCTGTCACGTCCTGACTGGTAATCAGGTGTTCGGGAGATGCTTTGGCGAGATAGTCAGCTTCCAGCAATAAGTCTCTGATTTCACTGACGTGGGTCGACATGTGCTCACGGTCTTCCACTTCCCTGCTGCAGTATTCAAGCACCCTTGCAACAGCGGTGGGGTCGAGGTGAGATATGCCGGACTCTTTGACAATGTTAGCGATCAGAGAGACGTAGGCAACAATGTTATCGTCAGTACGGGGTACGCGGTCCGCAAAGTCGGCAACCACTTTGAAAAGCTCTCCGAAATCCGGATCGTAGTGACGCAGGAGGTGGTAGAGTTCGCGTGATCCCAACAGAATAACTTTGACGTTGAGAGGCATAGCCTGCGGCTCAAGGGACACGGAGTAGGTCATGTTCAGCAGCTGGCTGACGGATTCAATGCGCACCCGGTGATCATTTAATGCGCGCTTCAGTGCCTCCCAGGCAAAAGGCTTCTGCAGGACGCGCTCTGCATCAAGAAGAAGGTATCCACCGTTGGCGCGATGCAGTGCTCCGGGCCGAATCTGGCTGAAATCCGTGACCAGATTGCCGTACTCCACACGGTGGTCCAGTTTGCCAACAAGGTTCTCCAGGCTTGGATTGCTTTCGTAGATCACCGGAATGTCTTCCAGGCCACTGTTGTCGACCAGCAGGTTAACCTCAAAACGTTTGAAGAAATTGCTGGGGCTCTGCATACCTGCGAAGGGGTTGAAGGTAACCTCTGCCCCTGCTGCCATGAGCGTGTCTAAATTGTTTAGAATTTCGAGCTCGCATCTGGCAAGGTAGTCCATCACGTCTTGATGGTCACTGTAGCGTTGACGCAACTTCAATAGCGCTCGTGCGACAACCTTTTGTGCCGTGTCGCGGCGCAGTTTACGTTGATCTTCGAGCAGTGCCTGTTGATGAGAGGGGTAATTGCGCAGACGATCTACAAGTTTCTGCGTCATGGTGCTGATCGCTTCCTGATACGTCTGGCGTTCTTCCTCAGGCAGGCTCAGAAAAGCTTCCTGTTCCATGACTTTGCCATCTGCAATGGGCGCAAAGACAAAACCATTTGGCGTTGGCAGCATGGCCAGATTGAGCTCACGCGCTTCATTTTCCAGTTCAAGCGCATCCTGAGTTTGCGTTTTGTGGAAATCCTGTGCATAACCCTGCATTGTCTGACGATATTCATCTGACTCAAAAGCGGCGGGGATCATTACCTGGATGTTGCTGACGAATTCCTGCATATGCTTGCGGAACGCCACACCTGCAGCCTTGGGCAATTCAATCAATAGCGGTTGACCCGGGTCATCGAAATTCTCCAGGTAGCAAAAATCACTGGGGTTCTCTGTTGGCTTTGGCGCACTGCGTATCGCTCGGGTAATTGTGGTGCGCTTGTCAGTTTTAGGAGAACCCAGAGCGTAAAGATTGTAGCCGTCGAAAGTCATGCCGATACTTAAAAGGATAGCGTCCAGCGCCCGCTCCTGAGCGATGCTGGGCTGTAGCAATTCAATCTCCGCGGTTGAACTTTTCAACAACGTTGAGACGTCTGTTTTCTGAAACAAATCCTGAGCAACCAGTTCTACCACTGAGTTGGGCCCTTTCAAATCCGGGAAGCATGTTAACCGTTGCCAATTTGCTGCTTGCAATACATAAGTGGTTCCCGAAAAAATT
>CBDUMB010000454.1:0-3209 GCA_965368205.1 uncultured Pseudomonadaceae bacterium
ACATATTGCTGGTTGGGCCTGCCGACAGTGCACAGGAAAAATTAGTGGCCTTTCTCCTGCGTGCGCTCCCAGACTGGAGCGTACATCGCGTGGTGTCCACAGCTGCCGCAATCGAACATCTAAGCATGCGACATACCGAGATCATCATCGCCTGTCTCGACCAGCAGCCTTCAAGCTACGAGCCCTTATTTGAGCAAACGCGCAGCGGTTCCTCCCATACGCTGAGGTTTGCGTTAATCCCAACCGATGCCGCCCAACCGCCAGATATCAAAGGTGCCCATCAGGTACTGGCCGCGCGAGACAATCATGACTTTTTGATCCCCATTCTGCTTGCCGCAGAGGAGGTTGTCACAAAGACGCTTACTAACCCTGCATTGGCGCGCATTATGGCGCGCTTAGAGGACATTCCCTCTCCGCCGGTGATGTACTTTGATATCCGCGAACAGATCGAGCAAACACAGGGGAACACGTCCAGCCTGGCCGAGATAGCGGCCCGCGACCCGAGCCTCGTTGCGCGTATTCTCAAAACAGCCAATTCAGGCTTTTACGGTCTGCCGCGCAGCGTCAGCAGTTTAGAAGACGCACTGGGTTTAATTGGCACGGATGCCCTGTTAGGCATGGTACTTGCCGTCCATCTGTTCTCTGGTCTGCCACCACCGGGTTTAAAACTCGAAGTCTTGTGGCAGCACTGTGTCGATGTCTCTCAACTGGCCAGACAAATTGCGCAATTAGAAGGCGCCAGCCGCCAAACTCAATCTGAATGTGCCGTCGCTGGCCTGCTGCACGACATTGGCTTGCTGGTTCTACTTGAGAACGAACCCGCCTTGTACCAGCCCCTGTGGCTGCGCTGCAATGGCGATGAATTTGCTCTCGCCGATCTGGAGCGAGACACCTTCGGCATCACTCATGGTGAACTGGGCGCCATGATTCTTAAACTCTGGAGCCTTCCAGAGCCTATTGTAAATGCGGTCGCTGACAGCCACACATTAACCCATGGCGTTGGCGTTGATGTTGACGTGCCGTTAACAAGTCGTGCAGTTCTGGCTGCCGAGTGGTTTCTGGATGGCGGCACCCAGGCCGACGCGCCAGAGAGTTTGACATGCATCGGTGAGGTAAAACTGGATCGCTGGCGTGATGAATACGAAACAGTTGCCGGCGAAAAACTGGCGATCTGAATATGAGCACCCTGCACCTCTTGAAAAATTTTGCAGCGCTGGTTAAGCGCAGCGCTCAAGCTGACGCAGTCTCGCTACTTTTTGTTACCGAACCCGCTCGACGCCAGGGTCTCCTCCTGGTTCATTCCGACGATGCCCTCCTTATGCCGGAAATGGCAGACGAGAATGCGGCCTGGTTACACCTCAAAAGTTCCATAGCCTCGGACACGTCCGTTGGCTTGTTTGAAAGCCAGAAACCGAATTGTGCAATGGTGCGTATCCCGCTGGATCATATCCTGGCCAGACCCGCTGCGACATCACGTCAGCTGAATGAGCGTCGGGAAGCGCCCGACATCAATACGTCACCCGAGTTGGACGGCACTTTGTGGATCGGTTTGCATGGGTGTGCTTCACCGGCCAACTTTGCCCAGCTGCTTGAGAAAGTCACGACCCGAGAAATTGCTGACACAACAGAGCTGACAGCTGCCCTGGTTGGTTTGAGTATCAAACTCGCCTGGAGTGTCTACCAGCAAACAGATTCTGCCCAGGACCCTGTCAGCCAGTTGCCTGGTCGAATGGCATTTCAGGTCTTTTTGAAGCGGGTGATTGCCGCTGCAAAAGAATCCCATCAGGACGTCAGCCTTTTGCTGGTCAATCCTGACGATTTTGCCATGGTCAACCACCGCTACGGCAGAGAGCATGGCGACAGCGCGATTAAAGAAATCGCAGATGTTCTCAGCGCCTGCTTACGCCAGACAGACGGTGTGTTCCGCTATGCAGGTGCCGTGTTTGCTATTGTCATGCCCGCCACCAGTCTTGAGCAGTGCAAAGCCGCTGCAGAGAAAGTTCGTCGGCATTTAATGCAACACAAGTACATAGATAATCGAGAACAATTTACGTTCAGCATGGGTGCAACTGCAGCCAGTGCGGATCAGATTAAACAAACAGATCTTGATGCAACTGATTTGCTGGCCGATGCAGACGTTGTTTTCAATCGAGCAAAAGTCTCCGGCGGCGCACGCCTTATTGTTAACACATTCGGCGCCGAAACCGTAGACGGCGTGAACGTTAATCCGCTCAGTGGTGTGTTCACAGCAGACAGTGAAAAAGACTATCGCAACATGCTGCTGTTGTGGGAAACAGTGAGTCTCGTCACTGAGAACCCTGAACCTACCGCCATGGCCAATGCACTGATAGACCGTCTCGCTTTCGGTTTTCAACCAGACCGCATTTTCCTGTGCGATATAGAGGAAGACTCCAATCTGAAAGTACTGGCGTCGAATGTACGCGATAATGATGCGCCTGGAGGCCGTAGTAGCGGTCGCACCATTGACCTAAAAGACAAACAGCGCTTACTTATTCAACAGGCCCAAACTTCAAAGCGAGCCGAACGTGCACGCGAAGAACGGGACGGCGAGCCCGTCTATACCGCCTACGCCGTACCACTTCTAAGCGGCGAACATGTGTTTGCCTGCCTGTTTATGGAAGGTCGGGGTAGACGCCTGAATTTTGACAGCTCGGACATCATCTTTCTCAACGCGCTGGTCAAACAAATGGCGATTGCTTTAGACCGCGCGCGTATTGCTGCGGGTTGGATAAACGAAAAAGACCGCGAAAGCAGAAAGCTGCGCGAGGAACTGACCGTACTGCGACAAACTCTAGACCAGGGCAAAATGGTCTACGAGTCCGACGAAATGTATGCCCTGATGGACACGCTGAAACGCGTGGCGCCTTCAGATGCTACCGTACTTATCACCGGTGAAAGCGGCACCGGAAAAGAGGTTCTGGCACAGGCAGTACATCGCAACAGCCTGCGAAAAGACGCGCCTTTTGTAGTGTTTGATTGCGGTGCCGTCGCCCAGAGTCTGCTTGAGGCGGAACTGTTTGGTCATGTCAAAGGTGCATTTACTGGCGCCGAAAGCGCGTCGGAGGGCCGCATCGCCCAGGCTGCAGGCGGCACTTTGTTTCTGGATGAAATTGGCGAACTACCACTGCAGGTACAGGCCAAACTGTTACGATTTGTACAAGGCAAAGAATACTCACCCGTAGGCAGTT
>CBDUMB010000455.1:0-3190 GCA_965368205.1 uncultured Pseudomonadaceae bacterium
GGATGCTTATCTTGCTCAAGGCTGGCTGCATGCCCATAACCGACTCTGGCAGATGGAGTTGTTTCGTCGGGCCGGCAAAGGACGCTTAGCAGAAGTGTTGGGTGTGGCCATGTTGGAAACCGATGCCAATATGTTCCGTGCCGGTGTGCCCATGTTGGCGCATCGGCTGGAAGCCAATGCATCAGAAGACCTGCGCAGTTTTGTTGCCGCCTATGTTGCGGGGGTGAACCTTGCTATGGCAGGTGAACATGCGACACCCCTGGCGCCTGAGTTCCACCTGGCCGGTTTTAAACCGCAACCATGGCAGGTCTCAGACGTGTACGCCCTGGGCGCATTGATGGCCTTTCAGTCGGGTAATAACTACAGAAATGAGCTGCTGCGCCTGGCGCTGGTGAACCAGTTGAAAGACCAGCTCCCGAATGTATCCAGAGAGGTGTTCAAGACCTGGACTAAAGTCCTGGGGCCTGTAGATACCCAGTTAGCTGATTTTCCGTATGTGCTTGGTGGACAGGCTTTGCTGGGTTTACTGGCGCAAACTGATCACCTGGAGCCACAGTTGCAACCGCTGTTGTCAGCGCCACGTTTGGGCAGCAATGGCTGGGTGGTTGGCCCGGAGCGCACTGCTGAGGGATACGCTCTGTTTGCCTTTGATTCTCATGATGCGCTGTCAATGCCTAATCTGACTTACGACGTTCACCTGTTTGTCGGGCCGGAGCAGATCCGTGGCGCGTCTGTACCCGGCTTGCTGGGCGTTATTAACGGTTTTAATGAATTCATGGCCTGGGGGTTTACCAATACCGGTGATGCTCAGGATCTGTTTATTGAACAGCGTAGTCCCGATTCGGAATTACATTTCATGGGTCCGCAGGGTGTTTATAGGGCGCAAACATCTGAGGTGTTGATTCCGGTGAAAGATCAGTCGCCGCACCGGATAACAGTGGTGACCACGGCCAATGGTCGTCTGCTCAGCGAAGACCCGCCGCTTGCGTTGCGGTGGTCTGCACTGGAGGTACCCAATGCCGGTCTTGACGCGTTGCTGGCGTTAAATCGCGCAACCAGTTATGCATCGTTTACTGCCGCCCTGGATAGTTTCATTGCGCCCAGTGCAAACGCCACCTACGCGGATATCACCGGCAGGATTGCGTTTCGCACCGTCGGTGCCTTGCCGATCCGTGGCGCAGGAGAGGGCTTGCTGCCGATAGCCGGTGACGTGGCAGGACATGCCTGGCAGGGTCTGATTCCCAGTGCTGAACTGCCGCGTATCAGCAATCCCTCCGCCGGTTTTGTTGCCGCAGCAAATGCACGTATACAGCCAGGACCACCGCTGATATCCGCGGATAATTCACCAGGCTATCGAATCGAGCGCATTCGGTCTGTGCTTACAGATACCTCTGCAGCTACCTTTGCAGATATGCAGGCGCTGCAGGTGGATTGGTTTAATGTTCAGGCGCAGCGTTTGTTGCCGTTGTTGTTGGACGCTGTCGACACAACCGCCCTTGATGCCAAGGCAAAGCTGAGCTTTGCAAGCCTCGAAGCCTGGGCGCTGCAGCCGGAAAATCTGCCTGAACTGTCTCAGCCGCTTCTGTTTGCCGCCTGGTACAGGCAGCTTGGCTTGCAGGTTTTTACGCCGCTGCTCGGTGATGAGCTGACCCATCGGATGATGGGCAGTGCCTACGTTTTCAATCATGCGTTAGATGGATTGTTAACCCTGTATGCCGACTCACCCTGGTGGCAGGATAAACGTAGCCAGCTGATTACCCGGGCACTGATCCAGGCGCAGGAAGAGGTTGGCTCGAGACAAAGCTGGCAGGATCAACACCAGGTGTTGATGCGCCATGAACTGTCTGGCGCCGTACCTGGACTCGGCGTACTGCTGGATGACGGTCCTTTTCCCTGGGGTGGGGGCAACCCAACCGTCGGGCGTGCACGTTACAGTTATAATCGACCCTATACAGCAACCGTTGGTGCAACGGCGCGGCTGGTTATCGCGATGCAGCAACCCATGCAGGTGGGGAGCATCAGTCCAGGCGGGCAGTCTGGTCACTTTATGAGTGTGCATTATGATGATCAGACACCACTGTGGCTGGCCGGTGAATTGAAGCCGCTGGCAACTGCGCCGGAGCAGTTGGGCGCGGCGTCGACAAACTTAGTCCCGATAGAGGAGAACTGACATGAGTCAGCAATGGATCGACCCTTATGCTGGTTTTGAGTACACGCCTGAGACGATTTCTGTCAGCCGTGAACATCAGAACGCCAAGCTCAGCGCCTGCGGCATTGATGCAGATGTCTTTGGTGACGAGGTTGATCCCTCATTTTTCATAGGTCTGGCCATTCACGCGGGGATCAACAGCGGCATAACGGCGGAGGGCAACATCAATATGCTGCAGAGCCTGTTGGTTTATCGATCACCGAAGCTGGGTGAAGATCTGCACGTCACCGGACTGATCCGTGAGGTCAAGCCAGTACCTCGTGGCCGTACGCTGCATTCCGAGGTGAGTTTCAGTGACGCCAGTGGAGAGATTGTGATTCAAGCCAATCGTGTGTCCCTGAAGCCTGACCCGGAAAGCCAGGCCAGCCGCGGTGCTGGCGATAAACCAACCCCCATTGTGACCGATGCCGGCGCGCTGCAGCGTGCAGGCACTTATCAGCTGACGCCGGACGGAGTGAAAGCCTACAGTTCGGAAGGCAACAGTATCCATTATGAAGAAGCCGCGGCCATCCGCGCCGGATTCCGTGCGCCGCTGATTGGTGGGGGTATGGGTGTACATTTTCTGATGGCACATCTGTGGGCATCGGGTGCGGAGCGTCGCCCAGCCTCATTCTCGGCGGATATCTATTTCAGACGGCCGATTTTCTGGGATGAGGCTGTGACCGTGGCGGTTGATCGGGCTGCTGCGCCTGGCGTTATGGCGCTGCTCAAGCCCGACGGCAAGGTGGGTACAGAACTGGCTCTGCACCCACTTCAGAAGCGGTAGATTTCAGACCGGCAGGCGCACCCTCGCGGTGCCGAATACGCGGGTTTCATCAGCCGCGTTTTTCAACGTCATGTCCAGTTCCACTAACCCTGTTTCTTCATCAATGTCGGTAACCACCGCGCCGATATGACAGGGTTCGTCGGCAATCATCGGCGCACGGAAAACCGGGTCGATGTGTTCTATAACCGCGTGTTCACTCCACTGGTGGATGGTTG
>CBDUMB010000456.1:0-3189 GCA_965368205.1 uncultured Pseudomonadaceae bacterium
CTTCGTTACCGGCAGTGCCCGACGTACGTGCAGCGACAATAAACGTGGTTGCCGCCATGCCTTCCATGACAAAAGTTTTTTCTCCCTGCAGCTTAAACCCGCCATCAGAGGCGGTAGCCTGCAGTGCTATCTGCGCTGGCGCATGTCGGGCGGTTTCATCAACGGCGAGGGTTAAAATCTCACTGCCATCAACCACCTTGGGTAACAGTGACTGCTTCTGCTTGTCGTTACCCGCCAGCAGAATGGCTGAAGTACCAACAAGGGCTGAGGCAAACAGCGGTGAAGCGGTCAGCTGGCGCCCCAGCTCTTCAAGGACAACGCCAAAAGTCAGGTAACCAAGGTCAGACCCGCCAAATTCTTCTGGCACCAGAATACCGGTCCAACCCATTTCAACCATCGCGTTCCAGGTTGTCGGGGTGTACTTCAGCTCGACACCGCTGTCGCGCATCTGTCTGAACTTGAGGACCGGAGACTGTTCTGTCACCCAGGATTTCGCCTGGTCTCGGAGCATGCTCTGCTCTTCTGTTAATGCTGCCATGTGTTTAACCCTTCTGTGTGGTTTCGGGTAGACCGAGAATGTTTTTGGAAATGATATTGTTCTGTACTTCGTAGGAGCCGCCGTAGATGGATATCGCTTTGCCGGATAACCATTCGCGCACGTTGTTTAACTCATCCGAGGTAAAGTGATCCCCTTCCCAGCCAATACCCTGGTTACCCATGAGTTCCATAGTCAGCTCAGATTTTGTCTGCGCAACCTTGGTCGCTGAGTTTTTCAGGATAGAAGCCGCGGCACTCACCTTGGGGTTACCCCGGGCTTCGGCAGTGATGCGGGCAACGGTCAAACCATGTGCCTGAGCGTCCATCAGATGATTGGCTATACGAGTACGCAGATCAGCATCTGCCAGGCGGCCTTCACCATCCGTGCCGACATACTTTTTCGCCACTTCCTGCAAAGAATCTGCTTTATTGGTGGGCGCGCCGCGAGCGCTGGTCTGGCTTTGGCGCTCATGTTGCAGCAAGCGTTTAACCACACTCCAGCCATCGTTCAGGTCACCCAGAAGGTCCGCTTTTTCCGCGCGGGCATCGGTGAAAAACGTTTCGCAGAAAGGAGAGGCACCCGCAATCAGACGGATCGGCTTGGTCTGCACACCCTCCTGATCCATAGGCAGCATGACAAAACTGATACCGTCACGTTTTTTCGCATTCGAATCAGTACGCACAAGGGCACCACACCACTGAGAAATATCCGCACCGGAAGTCCAGATTTTCTGGCCGTTCAGAACAAAATAGTCCCCTTCATCAACCGCCTTGGTAGCCAGCGAGGCCAGGTCCGACCCTGCATTTGGCTCAGAAAGACCAAGGCACCAGCGCACTTCGCCGCTGGCAATACCAGGCAGGTGCTTCTGCTTCTGCTCTTCCGTACCGTATTCAAGCACCGTCGGGCCGACCATGGTCACGCCCATACCCGCCAGCAATGGAATCGGGTTCATTGCGCCAATCTTGCCCATTTCCTGAGCGATGACACGGGCTTCAGGCTGGCTTAACGCCGCGCCGCCATATTCTTTTGGCCAGGTTGGTGCGCCCCAACCCTGTTCAGCCAGTTTCTGTCGCCAGACTTCTAACTGCTGCGCCATTTCCGGATCGGAAATACGCTCATAGCCCAGCATTTTGTTAGCCAGGGATGCCGGAAAATTATCCGCAAGCCATGCCCGTGTTGATTCGCGAAATTGCGTCAGATCGGTCTCTGTCATGATGCCTATGCCTCTTTCCTAAGTGTCGAATAGCAAACCGCTAATAATAACACCGATCAAACGCCGCTCTAAATTATCCAGCCAGAAAATGTGCAAAAAACGCGTTATTACAAAATTTGTCGATATGTTTCGCAAATGTTACCTTGCGCGCGTTCGCAGACGTGCAACGCCTGGAAAGTTTCGGCTTGTTGGGGGCCGGACAGTTGCACACACACACAAAAGAAAGAGAGACAAAACTATGCGCAAGACGCTAAGTATGATCTTGGCCATGACGGCCACCACCGGGGCAATGCCCGGCATCGCGCAGGATGCTGGATTGCGCCCTATCGAAGAAGTAGTTGTGATTGGTTCGCGCTCCCGCGAAGGACGCACAAATCTTGAAACTGCTGTGCCTATCGACGTTTTTAACGCTGAACAACTCACCAGTACCGGTCGCCTGGAGCTGAACCAGGCTCTCGCAGCGGCCGTGCCTTCGTTTAACTTCAACCAGACGTCTATCAACGACGGGACCGATATTGTGCGCCCCGCTACCTTGCGTGGCCTGCAGCCGGACCAGACGCTGGTTCTGTTAAACGGTAAACGCCGCCATAGCTCATCGCTGGTAAACATCAACGGCTCTGTCGGTCGTGGCTCTGCTGCGGTCGACATGAATGCAATCCCCATCAGCGCCATCAGTGCCGTTGAGGTGTTACGCGATGGCGCATCTGCCCAATACGGTTCCGATGCCATCGCCGGTGTACTCAACGTGCGCCTGAAGCAGGATCGTGAAGGTGGCGGAATTGATGGGTTTTTCGGCCAGTACTCAACTGAAATCAACGCCGCCGACCGCAACGCCAGCGATGGTGAGACTCTGAAAGTATCGGGGTGGAAAGGTCTGCCGCTGGGTGAAGAAGGCTATCTGACCCTTGCCGCGGAGTATAAAGATCGTGAACCGAGCAACCGCGCCGGCCTCGATCCGCGTAACCAGTATCCCGAAACCCCTTTGAGTTCAGGTATTCAGGATCCGCGCAACAACACCTTCAACCGACTGAACCACCGCTACGGCAACGGTAATGCTGAAGATTTCAGCTTCTTTGCTAATGCAGGTTTACCGATCAGCGAAACCGCTGAGCTCTACGCCTTTGGTGGCTATCAGGACCGTGAAGCTGATTCCCCCGGTTTCTACCGCCGCGCAGGTGATGCAACCGTGGACTTCCGCAGTTCACCACGAAACCTGACGGAAATTTATCCCAATGGATTTCTGCCCACCATTATTGGTGAGGTAACAGACATCAGCCTGGCCGGTGGTATCCGCGGCAACTTCGGAGAATGGGACTACGATGCCAGCGTCACCTTTGGCAACAATGAGCTGGAATACTCTGTTGAAGACAGCTTGAACGCATCTTTAGGGCCGGCTGTTACGCAAACCAAATTTGATGCCGGTGCCCTTGAGTATCAG
>CBDUMB010000457.1:0-3185 GCA_965368205.1 uncultured Pseudomonadaceae bacterium
TTTTAAGCAGGTGTTAGAACCAGGGACAATTGTCGATCTTGAATATCGATGGCAGGAGGATGATGAGTGGAAAGACAGTGTCATGCGGCCGCAACAAAACCCTGAGGGGCAGGACAACGGTCACAACGATACCCGTACAGAACGCTTCGACACGCCCCAGTACCAGAACGATGAAGATATCGCAGCAGCAGATCCAGCTTGTCCCAGCTGTGTGTTTCTGAAGGAGGCCTAAGCCAGGCCCGGCACCGGACCTGGCATGAGGGTTTGCGTCTGATCAGCCGCCGAAATCGTCGAGGCGAATATTCTCCGGCTCTACACCCAGTTCTTCCAACATCTGGAGAACTGCTGCTGTCATTGGCGGTGGTCCGCACAGATAGTATTCACAGTCTTCTGGAGCCGGGTGATCTTTCAGATAGTTTTCCAGCACCACCTGATGGATAAAACCAATATGGCCATCAAAGTCGTCTTCCGGAAGCGGGTCAGAAAGCGCTACATGCCATTCAAAGTTGTCGTGTTCCGCAGCCAGCTTGTCCAGCTCTTCGGTATAAAACATCTCTCTGAGTGATCGAGCACCATACCAGTAGCTCATCTTGGTTGTGCTGTGTTTGCGCAGCAGTTCGTCAAAAATTTGCGACCGTAACGGTGCCATGCCTGCACCACCACCAATCCAGATTTTTTCTGCAGGGGTATCCTGCACAAAAAACTCACCATAAGGACCAAACACCGTAAGGTGATCGCCAGGCTTCAGGTTGAACACATAAGAAGACATTTTGCCCGCTGGCACATCCATTCCAGGCGGCGGGCTTGCCACTCGAATATTGAACTTGAGAATGCCCTTTTCTTCAGGGTAATTGGCCATGGAGTAGGCGCGAATGGTTACTTCGTCGACTTTGCTGTAATTGTCCCAGACCTTGAAACGGTCCCAATCGCCGTGATATTCCTCGTCCACGTCGATTTCAGAGTACTTCATCTCGTAAGGTGGTATTTCGAGCTGCACGTAGCCTCCGGCCTGGAAGTCCACATCTGCGCCCTCAGGCAGTTTCAGATTCAGCTCTTTGATGAACGTGGCAACGTTGTCGTTAGAGATAACCTCACAATCCCAGAGCTGCACACCACTGGCGTCTTCCGGAACCTCAATCTTCAAGTCCTGTTTAACGGCCACCTGACAGCTGAGGCGCCAGTTCTCACGTATTTCACCACGGGAAAAATGACCTTCTTCGGTCGACAGTATGCTGCCGCCGCCTTCAATGACCCGGCACCGACATTGTGCGCAGGTGCCACCGCCGCCGCAGGCGCTGGCCAGAAATATGCCTTTGTTTGCAAGCGTGTTGAGCAATTTGCCCCCAGCAGGTACCTGTATTGCTTTAGAGGGATCGTCGTTTATCAGAATCGTTACATCACCGGTACTGACCAGGCGGGAACGAGCAAACAGAATCACCCCCACCAGAAAGAGAACGGTGACGGTAAACATGACAACGCCGAGAAGAACTGTGGTATCCAACATAATTATTGTCCTTTAACTACCAACGGACGACTAAATGTCTATGCCGCCGAACGACATGAAACACAGGCTTAACAAGCCAACGGAAATAAACGTAATTCCCAACCCTCTCAAACCATCTGGCACATCGCTGTATTTCAGTTTTTCACGAACGCCTGCCAGTGCGGTAATCGCCAGCGCCCAACCGACACCAGCACCCAACCCGAACACAACGCTTTCGGCGAAGGTTTGATCCTGCTCAACCATAATCAGCGATGCACCCAGAATCGCGCAATTCACCGTAATCAGCGGTAGAAAAACTCCCAGCGCGTTGTAAAGCGCTGGCACATACCGATCCAGCACCATTTCCAGAATCTGCACCATGGCTGCAATAACGCCGATATAAGAAAGGAAACCCAGGAAGCTGAGATCAACCTCCGGGAAGCCTGCCCAGGCCAGAGCACCTTCACGCAGAAGTAAATTGAAGATCAGATTGTTCACGGGCACGGTGATCGCCAGAACCACAACCACCGCTATGCCGAGACCAATAGCGGTAGAGACCTTCTTGGAGATCGCGATAAAGGTACACATGCCAAGGAAGAACGTGAGCGCCATGTTTTCGATGAAAACTGCGCGAACAAAAATACTCAGGAAATGTTCCATGCTTAGATCGCCTCCTGGTACTGCTCGTTAGGTGCTATTTCGTATTCGGCTTCTTCTACCTGCTCTGGCTTCCAGGCTCTAATTGCCCAGATAAACAGACCGATGATGAAAAATGCGCTGGGTGATAAAAGCAGCATGCCGTTGGTGTAATACCAGCCGCCGTTGCTTATGGTTGGCATGATTTCGTAACCCAGAAATGTACCTGAGCCCAGCGGTTCACGTATCAGAGCGACACCGATAAGAATCACGCTATATCCCAGCGCGTTGCCAAATCCATCTAACGCGGAGAGATAGGGGCCGTTCTGCATGGCAAATGCCTCTGCCCGCCCCATGACGATACAGTTAGTAATAATCAGCCCGACAAAGACCGACAAACTCTTGGATATGTCATAGGCCACCGCCTGTAACACCTGGTCTACAACAATAACCAGCGACGCAATGATGGTCATCTGCACAATGATCCGGATACTTGTGGGTACGCGGTTACGCACCAGCGATACAGCAACATTTGACATCGTGGTGACAAAGATCACCGCAGCACACATCACCAGGGTTTGCGACATGCTGATGGTCACTGCAAGCGCTGAACAGATACCCAGGACCTGTAAGGCGATCGGGTTGTTGTTGAAGATCGGGTCTACGAGAACTTCTTTTTGAGTCGACATCGTTTTCTATATTCCTTTGCGTATCAGGCGCTTGCTTTAAGGCGTTTGAGATAAGGGCCAAAACCCAACTCGCCCGTCCAGAAGTTGACCAGATTTTCAACACCACGCGTCGTGAACGTCGCGCCTGACAGTGCGTCTATTTCATAATTTGCCGCTGTTGATCCGGCAGGTGAACGTCTTTTCACCAGGCGCACATCTGGCTCACCTTGATCATTGTACAGTTGCGTTCCGGGCCAGGTTGCCTTCCAGTTGGAATTGTCGACCTCGCCACCCAATCCAGGCGTTTCTTTGTGCGAATAAAATCCCAGACCGGATATGGTTTGCAGGTCAGAGTCCAGGGCAAGGTAACCAAACAAGGTGCCCCACAGCCCATACCC
>CBDUMB010000458.1:0-3182 GCA_965368205.1 uncultured Pseudomonadaceae bacterium
CTCGTTTGTGAGGTGTCGTGACACAGAACGAAACTGAGTGCCTTCGGGGTTTTTATCATCTATCGGCATCACTTCAATCTGGTTTTCAAACAGAGAATTGCTGCCGCCATCAAGTTCCCAGTCCAGTCTGAAGCAGAATACGTGCTGATGCACCGGTGATGAAAGTTCTGCAGAGATCTGCGGTGATTGCCCTGGATTAAGCTGGCCATCTTCAATCACGCTGACGCCGACGATACCGGTGAGTTTGATTTCCATCTGAATGGTGCCATCAAGGTAGAGGTACCAGTAGAAGCCGTAATCGTAATTACCAATGGTAAAAATAGACGAGATAACCAGCCGGCGGGAGCGGCGGACTTCACTTGTCTGGGAGCTGCTGTCGTAATGTTTCCATTGAATACCATAATCTTCTTCGTGCATGCAGATTGCATTCTCGACTTTCTTCACCTCGCCTTCGTGGGTGATTTGATCGATATCAAAATAGTGTATTTCGCCCAGGCAATCGCACCCCAGCTTGAGCGAGTTGATGAGTTGCCCCATATTGTATTCACTGGCATCAAGCACATGTTTCCAGCTATGCATGGGGTCGTTGTCACCGTAAGGCACCACCATTTCTGATAATCCAGCGCGGTAGAGGAGGGGGCGATCCTGGAGCGAAAGCTGATGTAACACGAGACCGTTCACTGGGTGTATACCAACGCGGAATTCGTATCCCTGCCAGCGTACCTGGTAACCTTCAACTTCAAAGCTGGGTCCGTCGGGTTGCGTGATAGCCAGTTCTTTCAAATCACCGCGCACTTCATTCTGGCTGGCAGCATCAAATCGTCCGCTGGCGGTTGGCATCGGAACAACACCATTATCTTCCACGGCCACAACCTTACCCGCAGTGATGTCGACGTGTGCTATCAGCCCGTGGATAGGCCGCGCATAACCGTTATCGGTTTTATCTTCGCGCACAAAGGCGATACAGCGAACTGCGCGGTGCCCGTCAGGAATGGCTTGATGAGCAAATCCCCCTGCGGGCCAAGGATCTATCTGTATCAGTTCCAGGTCTTCTTCGCTCCCGGTGGGGATCCCTCGTTTTGCCACCGCAGCCAGCCAGTCCGGGTTCTGCTTGGTGAGCAGCACCGCCATGCCAAGATCGGCAAACCCGTACGGTGCCTGGGCATTGCCGGGGAGTCGTGAAATGGCCGCGGCCCCTTTGTCCAGGTCTATGTCGGCAACAAACCCGCCATCTGGTGTAGTGTCCATACCGAGCAGGCGCGCCACTCGCGGGATGGCAGTACCTGTTTTCACTTTGCTTTTTTGGGGTTCAACTAGACCCGCAGAAGAGAAGAATGCGCGCTTGTCGGTATGCGTCTTGCGAAAAATCTGCACGGCCTGACGAATTTCATCAGCGCTGAGTGGATCAAGTGGATGGGTCATCGATGTGCTCTTTCCTTAGCGTGGAGAAAAAGTATCTGTCGCGTGACAGGTTGTCAAATAATTCAGTAACATGGGACACCATTTAAAATATCAAAGAGCAGTCAGCGTGGGCCAAGCCATAAGAACAACGCACGAGAATCGACGGGCGGAAATTATTGAAACCGCTCGAGCGGTGCTGGCAGAGAAAGGTCCTGCCGCTTTGACCCTGCGACATATTGCAGACAAAGTGGGCATCAAACTGGCGTCCTTGCAGTATCACATTCCTACTAAGGCGGCATTGATCAAAGCTTTGGCTGAAGATGTGATACAGCATTATGACCAGCATCTGAATGACTACGTTCAAGATGATGACGCTGATCCCGAAAAACTGTTGGAAGAGATCATTCGTTGGATCAGGTCACCTAAAAAGGGTGAGTGGCGTTTGATCCACAGGTTGGAAGTACAGTTCTGGGCTATGGCTTTGATCGAACCAGATGTAGCACAAGCGCAACATCAATTCTTCCAGGGTTACCGTCAGTTTTTAGCAGGACTGATCTGCAGGATTAACCCGGCGCTGAGTCGAACGGAAGCAGTTCGCCGCGGAGCGCTCATGTCGGTCATGATTGACGGCTGCGCCCTCATTACGAGTGAGCTGCAACCCCGAGATCCACAACTGGAACATCTGACAGATGAGTTGGTCACGACAGCACTGGAGCTTGCTAAGCGTCCGGTCTCGCGGCTGCCAACCTAATCGCGCATAGCCATCAATTCGACAACTAGACCAAACCGTCATGTGTGATCCCCGCATCGATAAACGATTCAACCTGATCTGCCGAGAAACCAAGATCCTGCAGTAACGCGCGGGTCTGCGAACCAAAAGGCTGGGTTGGCTCACCTGGCCTAAAGCCATCGCCATCGAGGCTCAAGGGTGGTGCAACAACAGTCATGTTGCCGGCAGAGGGGTGATTAAATCGATGCAGGAAATTGTTAGCGTTGATCTGTTTGTCATCATACAGCTCAAGCGGCAGACGAACGGTTGAAACCGGAACGCCAGCGGCACGCAGGGCTTTCTCCCAATATTCACTCGACTGCGCAAAGATGAGTTGTTCAACCTCAGTTGTTAAAGCCTGGTAATGGGCGTCCAGATCACCCTCGAAGCCGTCCGCCAGAGCCGCATCTTCAATGCCCAGCGCCGCGGCAAATTTGACGCGTAACCCAGGGCTGCCACAGGCCACCGCAATGTGTCCGTCCGCAGTCAAAAACGTGCGGTAGTACACCATGAACATGTGCGCGCGTTGTGTCGGCCGGGTTATCTCGAGCTGTTCCGCATATGAAGCGTGTTGCAACCTTGCTTCTTTTAACCTGTCGAGCAGATGCTGGTGCTTGGCCGCGTCCTGGTCTTCTGAGCGGACCAGTTGACTCGCAGTCAAGGCTAAACCCGCCTGCATGAGGCTGGTATCAATAATGCCGCCTTTGCCCGTGCGTTCGCGACGCAGCAGGGCAGCACTTACACCAAATGCCAGGGTCATTGCACACATATAATCGGCGCTGACCGGATCTCCAGCAGCTGGGCGCCCGTCAGTAATTCGGCCATTGGCCGCCATCAGGCCGCTGCGGGCCTGTACCACCAGATCCATGCCTGCATCGTTTGCTTCCGGTCCTTTCAAACCGAACCCAGTGACCGAACCGATGATCAGTTTGGGGTGTTTTTTCAGCAGCTGATCCGAATCCAACCCGAGTTTTGCAGCAAGCCCTGGCCTGAGGTTCATCAACACCACATC
>CBDUMB010000459.1:0-3176 GCA_965368205.1 uncultured Pseudomonadaceae bacterium
AGGTCACCCGGGAGAAACCCAGACGCAGTTCGTTGATCGAATTGTTAACAATCTGGAAGATCTGATTTTAACTGAAGGCCCGGAAACCATTGCTGCGTTTGTCGCTGAACCGATTCTCGGCGCTGGCGGAGTGATAGTGCCGCCTGCAGGTTATTACCCGAAGGTTCAAGCCGTGCTTGATAAGTACGAGATTCTCTTCATTGATGATGAGGTGATCTGCGGATTTGGTCGTACCGGGCAAGCTTTTGGTGCGCAAACCATGGACATAAAACCTACTACCATGAGTGTCGCAAAAGCGCTCTCTTCGGCTTATCTGCCGATCAGTGCAGTGCTGCTGCCGGAGTTCATGTTTGACGCCTTTACCCAGGTCTCAGATGAACTTGGTGTGTTTGGGCATGGCTTTACCTATTCCGGGCATCCGGTCTGTGCTGCGGTCGCGTTGCGTAATCTCGAGATTATGGAGGAGCGCGCCCTGTTTGCCCACGCCGCTGATGTCGGCGCCGTTATGCAGTCTCGATTGCAGGAATTTGCCGATCACCCGCTGGTGGGAGAGGTGCGTGGTGAAGGTTTGATTGCCGGCGTGGAATTGGTCAAAGAAAAGCAGCCCCGGGTTCCGTTTCCGCTCAGCCAGGGTGTTGCAGCCTACTGTGCGGCAGCTTGTCAGGAAGCTGGTCTGATTGTGCGTAACATTGGCGATACCATTGCTTTCTGTCCGCCACTGATTATTACCGAGGCACAGATTCATGAAATGGCAGATAAGTTCGCAACTGGTCTGAACGACACGCTGGCCTGGGTGTCGAAAAACGCGCAACACGGCTGATAAACACTAAACTGTTTTTATAGCGTTGAATCTCTACTAAAAAAAGGCGAACCAGTGAAAGCATCGGATTTATTTGTACAGTGCCTGGAGGCGGAAGGCATTGAGCTTATTTTTGGCGTGCCCGGTGAAGAAAACGCCGACTTCATGATGTCGTTAGAGAACTCTGACACCATACGCTTTGTGCTCACCCGCCATGAGCAAGGTGCCGCCTTTATGGCTGAAATTTATGGCCGCCTCACAGGTAATCCGGCAGGGTGTCTTGGTACGCTCGGCCCGGGTGCGACTAATCTGATCACGGGTGTTGCCGATGCCGATATGGATCGCGCGCCCATGCTGGTCCTGACCGGCCAGGGTTCTACAGAACGCCTGCACAAAGAGTCTCACCAGGTCATGGATGTGGTGGCGATGTTTGAACCGGTGACCAAATGGGCAACGTCCATACTGCACCCCAACACGATCCCCGAGGTTGTGCGTAAAGCTGTGCGTCTGGCAAGAACTGAAAAACCGGGTGCCGTGCACATCGAACTGGCTGAAGATCTTGCCAAGCAGGATACGCCGGCATTACCCATCGAGCCGCGGCGTTTCCGTCGTCCAGTGCCGGCAGATAAAATTGTTGATACCGCGTTTGACCTTCTGAAGAAAGCTAAAAAACCGGTGATCATTGCGGGTAATGGCTGCATTCGGCGGCGTGCCAGTAAACAGCTGCGGCAGTTTTGTGAAACGACCGGCATTGGTGTCATCAGCACGTTCATGGCCAAAGGTGCCGTGGATATGGACAGTGAATACTGTCTCTATACCGTGGGTTTGGGCAGCAAAGACCGTATGAATCTGGTGCTTGATGAGGCGGATCTGGTACTGACCCTTGGTTTTGATATGGTCGAATATCATCCTCAGCTATGGAATCCCGGGCGCGACAAAAGTATTGTTCACGCGGATTTTCTCCCGGCAGAAATTGACGAGTACTATCACCCTGAAGCGGAAGTGGTGGGTGATCTTGCCCATTTTCTGTGGATGATGAATGAGCGCCTGCAAACACACGGCCCTATTCAATTTGATCTTGCCCACCAGCGCGAAGCGCGCGCGGCAATGTCTGCCGATCTTGCTGAATATGCACAAGATACCCAGGTAGGTTCAATCAGGCCGCAGAAAGCACTATGGGATTGTCGACAGGTGCTGGGACCGGATGATGTGTTGCTGTCTGACGTTGGTGCGCACAAAATGTGGATCGCGCGCCACTATCACTGCCATGAGCCGAACACCTGTCTGATTCCTAACGGATTCTGTTCCATGGGGTTTGCCCTTCCCGGCGCCATAGCCGCTTCGTTGGTATATCCTGAGCGTAAGATTCTTGGCATCGCCGGCGATGCGGGTTTCCTCATGAATGTGCAGGAAATGGAAACCGCAAAACGACTCAACTGCAATCTGGTGATGATGGTGTGGGAAGATCACGCCTATGGCCTGATTGCCTGGAAACAGGAGAATGAGTTCGGACGCCATACAGATCTGAGTTTTGATAACCCTGAATGGATGGGCTTGGCGCAGTGCTTCGGCTGGCATGGACATCGTTGTGAGGACAGTGCGCAATTGCAGGACACACTTGAATCTGCGTTTGCAGAATCGGGCCCGAGTCTTGTTGTGATCCCCATAGACTACCGGGAAAACTCATTGCTGACGCAGAAGCTGGGCGAGATAACCGCCAGTTTATAAAACCCGCCTTTGACCTTGTCCGGCGGGCTATCGCTGGACAAGTTCCATGCCCCTCGGCACACTCATCCCGCACATAAAAAGGGTGAGGGTTGGCGATCTAAATGCAACGCAGTCAAAAATGGAAGCTGCTGGGCGTGCTGTTGGTGCTGCTCGGGGTGTCCGTCTCAGCGGCTGAAGTGGTCATCAGTGACGATGGGCGGCAGATTCAAATCAACGGCGACGGCACCTGGGTGCAGTTATCCAAAGATCGATACGCAATAAATGCAGCCGGTGAACGGATACGCCTGAAACCCGATGGCACCTGGAGTTTGCTCGGTGATGCGATACCTGACGATGCCCGAGGGGCGGTTGCTTTAACGCCCATCAGTGCTGCGCTCGAAAGCACACTGTTTTTATCTAAAGTTGAAATTCTCAAACGTCGCATAGAGCGCGCCAAATCTACTCATGCGGAGGTGCGCACCGTCTACTACCTGCAGGTGGTCAATGACAGTCCTGCGGACATTAGCCTGGATAACTCATTGTCTGCCAAGCTCTTACCGGGTAGCTCTTCCGGTGCAGAGTTCGACGTTATATCAGTCAGTTTTCCGACCAGCCTGATAAAACCCGGTGAACGCGAAACGATCGAGATTGTTGCCGATGGTGCCCCGCG
>CBDUMB010000460.1:0-3174 GCA_965368205.1 uncultured Pseudomonadaceae bacterium
ATGCTGGTTCAACTGTCAGAGGATCGTTGAGGCCTGCGCTGAAGAATCGCTGCGGACTCAAGCGACCCTCGTTCAGGTCAGTTTTGCCGGATCCAGCAAAACGCGCAGTTCTGAAATCGGTATATCCGTCAGTTCTGCGGCGACCTCAACAACAGGGCGATTCTGTTCGTAGGCTTGTTTGGCTATCTCAGCGGCTTTCATATAACCCACCACCGGATTCAGAGCGGTGACCAGAATGGGGTTTCGCTGCAGCGAAGCGCCGATACTCTTTTCATTCACCTCGAAGGTGGCTATGGCTTTATCTGCAAGCAGCGGTATGACGTTACTCAGCAGATTGATGCTACTGAGCAGATTGTTCGCGATCAGCGGCAGCATGACATTCAGCTCAAAATTGCCAGATTGGCCGGCAACCGTTACCACTGTATCGTTTCCTATAACTTGAGCGGCAACCATCGCTGCCGCTTCAGGGATCACGGGATTGACCTTACCCGGCATGATCGATGAACCCGGCTGCAGAGCCTCTAGTTCAATTTCTGCAAGGCCAGCCAGTGGGCCGGAATTCATCCAGCGCAGGTCATTTGCAATTTTCATCAAGGTAACGGCACAGGTTTTCAGCCCACCCGATAACGCAACCGCGGTGTCCTGTGCGCCTATCAACGCAAAGTGGTTAGGGGTCACTGTAAAGGGGGTGCCACTGATCGTTGACAGTTTCTGGCAGGTTTTCTCGGCAAACTCGGGATGTGCGTTAACACCGGTACCAACCGCCGTGCCACCTATGGCCAGCAATTGCACAGATACCATCAAGCCTGACAGCTGCTTAATGTTGGCATCCACCTGAGCCGCCCAGCCACCCAACACCTGATCCAGCGTGACCGGCATGGCGTCCATCAGATGCGTCCGCCCGGTTTTAACATAATGGCCGATCTGCCGTGCTTTCCTGCGTAACTGGTCATTCAGATGTTCGAGTGCTGGCAATAATTGGGTATTTAACGCAATGGCAGCACTGATATGAATGGTTGAAGGAATGACATCATTACTGCTCTGGCCCAGGTTAACATGATCGTTAGGGCTGACATCCCTGCCACACATACCGCTGGCCAGTGTGGCAACCACTTCGTTTGCATTCATGTTGGTACTGGTGCCTGAACCTGTCTGATAGACGTCAACCGGGAAATGAACCATCAGGTCTTCAGCCTGACTCAATTGCAGACAAGCTTGCGCTATCGCCTGGCCAACTTCAGGTTCGAGCAGACCCAATTCAGTATTCGCCTGTGCTGCAGCGCGCTTGAGCATCAACAGCGCCTGGATGAATACCAACGGCATCGGCGCTCCACTGATCGCAAAATTATCAATGGCCCGTTGCGTCTGGGCACCCCACAACGCATCTGCAGGGACCTGCATCGAACCCATGCTGTCTTTTACTGTGCGAGTATCCATAGACTATGACTGCCTTGTTTTGTCGGCCACTTTCAGCGCATCGTAGCGGTAGAGTTCATCCATCGCGCGGCCGCCTGCACGTTTCGCTGCGCGGTTACGCAACCAGGCCGGTATCCCCGACAGATGAAAAACTCGAGCATTGCGTCGCGAGCCGGCCTGAATACGCGCCGTTCGTGCACGGCGCAAATCTTCATAACGCTGCAGTGCAGCAGTCACATCAGAGGTTTGGTTCAGGCAACCAGCCAGTACCGCTGCATCTTCAATTGCCATGGCTGCACCCTGCGCCATGAAAGGCAGGGTGGGATGACACGCATCACCTAACAACGTCACTCTGCCTTTACCCCATTGCGACATCGGCGCCCGGTCAAACAATGCCCACTTGTACAACTGAGTTTTATCGACACCCTCCAATAACTGCTGTATGTCGCTATGCCAACCTGCAAAATCCTGACGCAGCTCATCAAAGTCGCCCTGCTCAGTCCATGATTCAACCTGCCATCCGCTTTTTTCCACCACACAAACACAGTTCACCCATTCACCACCACCCACGTAGTAGTGCACAAAGTGTTTGCCTGGACCCCACCAGACCGTGGAGACCGGGCGAATCAGGTTGGCCGGCAGCTGCGCGGCAGGTACCAGTGCCCGCCAAGCCACGTTGCCGGTAAACTGAGGCGCTTGTTCGCCCCATAAAACAGCCTGGATTCTGGAATGAATACCGTCTGCACCGACCAGCACATCGCCTGTGTGTGACGCAGCTGTTGCGGTCAGGCAGACACCATCAGGCGTGTCGTCAAACCCGGTCACTGCTACCCCGGAATTGAGTTCAATATCTGGATGCGCATGCGCAGCGTTAACCAGAGTGGCCATCAGATCGCCGCGATGAATATGATAGTAAGGTGCGCCGTAGCGACTTAACACCTGATCATTTAGGCTGCTCTCACTGATCACATTGCCACGACGCCAATGTCTGAACTGCGTACCCTCAGGCAAAAAAGCAGCCGCGCGCAAAGGCTCCTCTAAGCCTAATGCATGTAACACCCTGGAGGCGTTTGGCGACAGCTGAATACCCGCACCCACTTCAGCGAACTCTGGTGCCTGCTCAAACACAGTGACCTCGCAGCCGTCATCGGCAAGCGCGAGTGCCGCGGTTAATCCACCAATACCCCCACCAGCAATGAGAACACGCAAACTGCCCATCAAGAATCACTGGGCGCAAGGGTTATCACCACCAGCTTTGCATCAGCCCAGGAAGGCAGCCAATCAGGTACATCCGGGCGCAGCCGAGCAAAAATCTTTTTTGTATAGTCCGGATCATCGTCCACCACGTTGGCTACGCCGTGGAGATCATCACCACGAATGAACATCTGCACCGGTACATCGCCAGGTAAAAGATCTCTCCACCATGGGCCATCTGCACCGACAAAGACCAGTGAACCCTCGCGCAGATAATTCACAGGTATCACGCGTTCATTCGGTATGGTCAACAGCATCACTCTGGCGGCGCGCGGCCCATCTGGCTCTGCAACCAATTCTGCAACCACACGGGGGTTGACCACCTGAACCGAATAAATGACGTACGCGCCCAGCAGAATCCCCAATATTGTCAGCAGTACCACCAGGTACTTCAGCCAGTTTTGCATGGGTTCAGTCCGCATCCGGCTGATAACGATTACCATAAGCGGCACCATCATCAAACAGAGCACGCTGAGCGGCTCTTGCATCATTGACCAGCTCAGG
>CBDUMB010000461.1:0-3173 GCA_965368205.1 uncultured Pseudomonadaceae bacterium
AAGAATGCCTGCCACTGCTGGCGGCATGTGATATTGCGCCGGATGAAGATCCGGACGCATCACGCAAACTCATCTTCGAAACACGCACTGGTGGGCATCAGATTATTGTCGCGCGCAGTGCAGACGTGCCTACCTATGTGGAATACGGTGTTGCAGACATCGGCATCACTGGTAAAGACACTATCCTGGAGTACGGTGGTGCCATGGGCTTCTATGAGATGCTTGACCTTGGCATCGGTAAATGCCGCATGATGACCGCCGGCCCTGTCGGTGTGCCGGAACCTTCAGGGGTGCTCCGGGTTGCTACGAAATTCGTTAACATCACCAAAGATTATTACCGCCAGCAAGGTCGGCAGGTGTCGCTGATTAAATTGTCCGGGGCGATGGAAATCGCGCCGTTACTTAACCTGTCAGACACCATTGTGGACATTGTTGATACTGGAAACACTCTGGTTGCCAACGGTCTTGAAGCGCGTGCAACTATTTGTGATATCAGTACCCGCCTGATTGTTAATCGCGCCTCGATGAAAACCAAGTTTGATGAGGTGAACGCGTTGATCGGCCAGCTCGAAACTGTTGTTACCCGATGAAAATTGCACGCCTGGATACATCAGACACAGAGTTTTCGGGGCAGCTGGATCTTTTGCTGCAGTGGGATCTGAGCACCGAAGATGGCGTTGAACAGACTGTCAAAGACATTCTGCGGGCTATCCGTACGCAGGGTGATCAGGCGCTGTTGGCGCTGAGCAATAAATTCGACCAGCTGGCGTTTTCGAATGCCGAGCAGCTTCGGGTGAGCCATGATGAGTTGCAGGCTGCCAAAGCGAGGGTGGCACCTGCGGATCTGCGCGCCCTGCAACAAGCTGCGCAACGCATTGCCAGTTATCATCAACATCAGATTGAACAATCCTGGTCCTATGTTGATGATCTCGGCAATCGTCTTGGGCAGAAAATCACACCCCTGGAGCGGGTGGGTGTGTATGTCCCGGGTGGTAAGGCAAGTTATCCATCCAGTGTTCTGATGACGCTGATCCCGGCCAAAGTTGCCGGTGTCGGCGAATTGATTGTCACGGTGCCGACGCCTCAGGGTGAGCGCAATGACCTGGTGCTGGCGGCGCTTGCTGAAGCGGGCGCCGATCAGGTGTTTACCGTAGGAGGGGCTCAGGCGATTGGTGCGCTTGCCTATGGTACCGATATGGTGCCGAAGGTAGATAAGATTGTTGGGCCGGGAAACGCGTATGTGGCGGAGGCTAAACGTCAGGTGTTTGGGCATGTCGGTATTGATGTGATTGCCGGGCCAAGTGAAGTGCTGGTCATCGCTGACGGGTCGACCGACCCACAATGGGCAGCATTGGATCTATTTTCCCAGGCTGAACACGATGCCGCTGCTCAGAGTATTCTGCTGTCGCCAGACAGTGACTACATTGATGCAGTTGCTGCGGCTATGACGCAACTGTTACCGAAAATGCAGCGACGCGAAATAATTGCTGCCAGCTTGCAGCAGCGTGGCGCGCTGATAAAAACGGCAGATATGGATGAAGCCATTACGTTGGCCAACCGGATTGCTCCGGAACACCTCGAGCTTCTGGTGGCTGATCCTGAACCCATGGTTGAGCGCCTGACCCATGCCGGTGCCATTTTCTGTGGCGCATATACTGCAGAAACCTTCGGAGATTATGTCGCAGGACCTTCCCATGTGTTGCCGACGTTTGGCACCGCGCGTTTTGCATCCCCGCTGGGTGTGTATGATTTTGTTAAACGCAGTTCGGTCATTCATATGTCTGCTGAGGGTGCGGCCCAGCTTGCTGATATAGCGGTGCCACTGGCTACCGGTGAAGGCCTGCAGGCGCATGCTCTGGCGGCGGCTGCACGAGCGGGTAACAGCTGGTCAGACGACAGCGCTGCCAGTTAAATCGAGTCGGGTAGTTCACCTGCGATTGCGGTAGCACGGAACCGTTGTTGTTCACGCATGACTTCAATATTCAGCTCGCTGCCGGGTTTCGCGTTGGCAATGACATCCGTCACTGTGTACAGGTTGGTTGCCGGAATCTGGTTAATGGACAGCACATGGTCCCCGGGTCGCAGTCCAGCCGTAAACGCGGGGCCACCCGGATTAACGCCAATAACCAGTAAGCCCGTCGGTCCGCCAGGCATGGGTTGGGGGCGTAGATTCACACCCAGCCAGCCACGGATTACGCGCCCGGATTCTACGATCTGCTCCATGACTGACAGCGCAATATTGGCCGGAATCGCAAAGCCGATGCCTTCAGAGCCGCCTGACTGGGAATAGATCATTGTGTTAATGCCCAGCAGTCGTCCTTCGTGGTCGACCAGTGCGCCGCCGGAGTTACCCGGGCTGATCGCAGCATCCGTCTGAATGAAATCATCGTAGGGGCTGTTGGTGATCAGAGTGCGGGAAAAGGCGCTGATGATGCCTTGCGAGACGCTGTGTCCGAGACCAACAGGGTTGCCGATGGCCAGGGCAACGTCGCCGACCCGGGGCTGCTCGTCACCGAGTTCCGCAATGACCGGCAAGCCGCTTGCAGCCACTTTGATCACCGCCAGATCCGTATGGCTGTCGGTGCCTATGACCTGGGCGGTGGTTGTCTGGTTATTTGCAAACATGACAATAATTTCATCAGCACCCTCCACCACATGTTGATTGGTTAGAACGTAGCCGTCTGCTCGAACGATGACGCCAGAGCCCAGTGAATTCTGCAGTTGCTGCTGTCCGGGAAAGGCCTCACACAGGGCTCGATAAGCTGGAATTCGACATAAAGGGCTGCGCTGGGTAATTTTGGTCGAAAAAATGTTCACAACGGCAGGCGCTGCCCGGGAGACGGCATTGGCATAGCCGGGGCGGTCGTTGTCAGCGGTGCTGTTCAGGACAATGATGGCCAGACCCACGAGCGCACCAATGACGGCGGGTACAAAAATGAATCTCGTTAACTGGGTCATGGCTCGTCTATCTGTTGTCTTACTTAAATGTCGATACCGCGCGACCTGTGTTGCGTCTGCTGGTGCCTGTCGTTAACCTGCGCCGCGCGCTGTCAAAGCGGTCTAACGTTGAGTTGAGGTATGGACACATATTCGCCGCTATCAAAATATGAAAAAGCTGTAGCGAACGGGGAGTTTCAAGAAGACGCCGCCCAAGCGCAAGTTGTGCGGCTGCT
>CBDUMB010000462.1:0-3165 GCA_965368205.1 uncultured Pseudomonadaceae bacterium
GGCCCGATGGCATAAACAAACTCAGGTGACAAGGCAATGCCAACAATTTTCAGGCTGCGTTTACGGCCATTCAACAATGCCCTGAACGTATCTCCGGGTTGCAGGTTGTGCGCTTGCGCAAATGGTTCGCTGACTAACACCTCGTCTGTCTGGATTGCCACTGGCATGCGCCCGACTCTAAGGGCAAGTTGGTTGAGCCTTGGCACAGAATGTTCTGGTAGCGAGGTGAAAACCCCTGCGATGGGTTCGGCAAAGGACTCAACATCGATGGTGGCGTACTTAACAATACGACCTTCGGCAATTCTGACGCCAGGTAACGCTTCTATCTCGCGCAGAACCTTTCGCGGTGCCCGCGTGGCATCGGCAAAGACATCGGCAAACTGATACCGCTCGTAATAGGCAGCCGCAGTATCTGTGAGCGCCTGCATTGCCGCCAGCGACATGACAAGCACACCAACGCCACTCGCGACAATCAGTGCTATGGCCAGACTCTGCCCGCGCAAACGAATTAGATCACGCTGTATTTTTCGATTCAGCGGGTGCACGGGCTACCACTCCAGCTCGGCGACTGGCGTACGTGTATGGTTGGTGGAGGTTTCCACGATACGGCCATCGGCAAAGCGCAAGACGCGATCAGCCATGCCTGAGATTGAACGGTTGTGCGTGATGAGTGCGGTTGTGGTGCCCAGTTCCCGGTTCACCTGTTCAATCGCGGCCAGCACCAGCACGCCGGTTTTACTGTCCAGTGCGCCGGTCGGCTCATCACACAAAAGCAGGTCCGGCTGCTTGGCAATGGCGCGCGCAATGGCGACACGTTGCTGCTCACCACCAGACAGCTCTGCCGGAAATGCACGCAGACGATCACCCAGGCCAACCAGTGCTAAAGCGTCAGCCGGTGTCAGTGGTGCATCGGCGATTTCCGTCACAAGAGCGACGTTTTCCTCAGCGGTCAGGCTGGCGATGAGGTTGTAGAACTGAAAAACGAAACCAACGTGACGGCGCCGATATTGGGTCATGATCAGGTCGTTGCCTGTATCCAGCTGATCGTTTCTGAATTGCAGCGTTCCAGATGTCGGTGTATCCAATCCACCCAGAATGTTGAGCAATGTTGATTTGCCGCTTCCCGAAGCACCCACCAGCACAACTAACTCGCCAGTAAAAAGGTCCAGGCTCACCCCATCCAGTGCGCGAATTTCTGTCGCTCCGGCTTGATAGACCTTAATCAGGTCCCGCGCCTGCAGTGTGATCTCTGCTGCTGAATTTTGGGCTGTAAATTCGGACACGCCACCGCATTCCTTTGCTCAAATATGCCTAAGTGTGCTGTATTTGTTTGTTTGTGCCATCCGGAGAGCTACTTAGAAGCAAGCGCTTGCCAATTCTCTCAAATACATTACCTATCTAACGAGGTGTTTGGGTTGAGGTCGTGTGTGATTGCTTTGGCGATAAGACCATCTCAGCCTCAGGGTTTCCAGTTCTTGTGCAGAATATGCGCCGGTTCAGACGCCGTTTTACGTTTCACTGCCTGGTCTCCCAGCCACTCAAACCACTCGCCCCAGGAGGGCTGATGTTGTTCTTCGCGCAATTCCTGCTGCCAGACCCGCAGCTTGATACACATATTTGAGATAATGCCGCCGGCCAGGTCCAGTACCAGGTCCAGTGGAGCGATGCGTTTGAACACCAGCAGGCCCATGGTTTCAAACGAGGTGGCGAGGGTGACCGCGGCGCGCTCATATTCAACGCCCATGTCGTGCAATTGTTCCCGTGTGACCCCGTCGGGTACGGCTTGCAGCAGGGTAATGGCCGCGGCCAGGTCGTGGCTGTAGAAGGTATGCGCCAGATTGATGGCCACCGCATCACGCTGCTGGCGGCGCAGGTGGCGGATCTGTATCCAGCCTACGATAAGACCGGTGATGATGGTGCCGGCGCCGATAATATCGGCAATATTGGCCCAGGTATCCAGGCTGAAGTCCGTCATTGTTGCAGTGCCCCACTTTAGCGTTATTGGCGGGTGCTGCTGTTGTTACTCTCAGGCGCAGCATCCGGGAATGATCAGTATAGTGATAGAGCTGGTGGTGAATCACCAGTGCGGGATTTTATAACCCTGGTGATCTCGAGGTGGGGGTGGGGCTGTCAGTTCATATTTGGGAAGTTGCGGCACTCTCGCCCGGTTTTCTCGAGTACAATTTCAGGCTTTCTTTCTGATGAGGAGCGCACATGTCCGCTGCAAATAAATACCCCCACCACAAAGTGGTTGTTATCGGCGCTGGTTTTTCTGGCCTGCTCTGCACCAGCTATCTGAAAGAGGCGGGTATCGAAGACGTCTGTCTTTTAGAGAAGAACGCTTCAGTAGGTGGCGTCTGGAGCTACGGCGGTGTAGGCGCTTATCCTGGAGCGGCATGTGATGTACCTGCCTACACGTATCTGCCGTTCCTTGATCGAACCGGTTTCATTCCTTCAAAGAAATATGTCAGCCAGCAGGAAATTGCCAGCTATGCAGAACTGCTGACCGACCATTGTGGCATTCGTGAAAAAATGCATTTCAATCGCAAGGTGATTGAGCTGCGCTGTATCAACGACGGCGAGCGCGTCTGGCAGGTGACCACTGAAGATGCGATTACCGGCGAGCCCGCTGAGATTGTTACCTGCCAGCACGTGGTTACTGCCAATGGTCCCCTGTCCAGCCCGCGCCTGCCGGAGGTTGCCGGCATGGCAGATTTTCGCGGCGAGAGTTTTCATACCGCCCAGTGGGATGCCAGCGCTGACCTGAAAGGCAAACGTGTGGGTGTGATTGGCACTGGCGCTTCTGCTGCCCAGGTCATTACCGCCATTTGTGATGATGTTGAACACCTCACCGTATTTCAGCGTACCCCCACCTGGTGCCTGCCGCGTGACGACGAGCCGACACCCCCGGAGATGATTGAAAGATTCAAAGCGGGTGGTTACAGCGAAGAGTTGCGCTATGTTGATTGGAAGGGAGAACTGCCGCCAGCAGAGGTGGCTTTCTCATTTGATGATCTGCACGACGAACAGCGCAATGCGGCAATTTGTGCCGGTATCGCCGAACGGATCAAACAGGACGTGGATGATCCTGAACTGGCTGACAAGTTGACGCCGGACTATCCGTTTTTCTGTAAGCGTGCGTTGTTCATCGATGACTACTACACC
>CBDUMB010000463.1:0-3165 GCA_965368205.1 uncultured Pseudomonadaceae bacterium
GTGCGTTGTACATCGCTCAAACGCAGCAGATACGAGCTGCCGTCGCCACGGGTCTTGGTCGAAAACGTTAGTCGATTGGGGTTATCTTCCGCCCTGTTTATTCGCTGTAGTGGAAAACTGGTATCAACGGGTGTTATCTCGTCGAGGGTCGCATTTTCAATTTCAAGCGTACCTTCCCAGGTGCGCCAGCCACGTGGATTATCATGATGATGATGTGGATGGGAAGCAGACGCAAAAGTCAGCAGGTAACGGCCGCGCTTAGACAATTTGTCTTCTTTGTCGTGTAGATAATCTTTTTCCCACAGCACCTTATCGTTTTTAATCAGCGAGATAGTGTCGATGGGCGCGGTGCCGATGACTTTACCGCTGATCTGACGTGTTTCTGAAAAGTCGCCGCGCTGGCCCATCGGGGTGTCATTTACTTTGAAATCGAGAATGATCCGGTCGCCGGTGGTGGCGTAAGCCTGCAGGTTTTTCATCCCATCAAATATGGCATCGGTGGTGCGTGCCTTGGCTAATACCGCACCTAATCCACCGCGTTGGGAGAGAGAGCCGCCAACGGGTGCAGAGTACCCCGGCTGACTCAGGTGGTTATCTGAGGCGGCAGTAAATCCGACCTGATGCCCATGCTTAAGATACATGCGGCCAAACCATTCGAAGTTGCCGTGTTGCGACATGATTTCAACCAGTGGTTCCAGTTCAGGATCGCTGATTCGATAGTCGCCAGCCTGATGCGCATGGGGGATCACCACAACATCTTCGGGCTCTGCGGTTGAACGCAAACCCTGATAAAGCTTGGATAAAGTCGGATAAAACTGTGCTGGGATGCGGCTGCGCTGCTCTGGTGTACGGAACAATACATTGTGGTGGCCTCCGCTTGTGGTGTTTACGCTCCACTCGTAGCCCAGGTAGGCAATGAATTCACCTTCTTTAGTGAATGCCTGCACATTGTCTTTAAGTGTTGTCCATTCTGAATCGTCGAGCCAGATATCGTGTTCAGAATGGGTCACGTAGTCCAGGCGGGCATCATCTCTGGCCCATCGCATGAAGCGATCAGGGGTGCCAATGCCTTCGGCAAACCCGGAGTGGCCATGGGTGTCCCCCCAGAATATCCGCGGCTGATCGTTGCTGGTTACAACAATCGGGTTTACCTCACCTGAGACGGTGCCATCTGAACTTTTAATGCTCAGGAAGTAGGTGCCGGGTTCATCTATACCGGTTTCAACCAGCGTGATGGCGCCGGTACTTTCAACATCGATCCAGGCCTCGCCGTTTCTGGAGATCTGCCAATCGGGAATGCCACCGGTTGCACGGTTAAAGAAGCGGTCCCGGGCGCGCAGGGATAAGGTGAAAGGTTCACCGGGTGCAACAATAGAAGGTGCAAATCCTGCAACACCGTCGATGCTGCTGCCATTGATCTGGATAGGTGCAATGGGCAGGCTGTAGTAGGGCGCGTCATCGCTGAAAGCCAGGTAGATAGGCAGGGGCATGGCGTCACTTGCAAAAGAGGGCATGCTTAAACCACGACTGCCGCCTGATCGATCACCATAGGTGATGGTGACAACATCACCTTCTGACAAAGTACCGGACGCAACGCTAAACAGCAGTGTCGCGCGCGTATTGCGGAAGCCTCCATGCATGCCACTCATTGGGGCGGTAGCGGTGACAAATCTGACCCGTGAGTTGCTGCTGCTGATGCTGATGTAGTTGTCTGCAGCAGGGTCATTGGCCTGCCATGTGCCAAAGTTCGCCATGAAATGGCGTGCGATAAGAAATCCGCCACCTGTCTGTATATCCTGGGCGCCCACCGTGTAGGTTTGCGTGATGGTATCCATCTCTCCGGCTGTGAAAGGTCCGGGTGTGGCCTCCAGCGGCCCCAGCGCGTTTGGGTTTTCGTCCAGGAAAATGAATTCGGCAATCGTGGCATCCAGGGCGCGGAACCAGTTCTGGCGCTTGTCATCCTCACTCAGAACCCTGGCAATGATCTGAGTGCTGTTAACAGGAATATAGCCACCGTTGACAGCGTAGGCGTTGATCCACTCCCAGGTGAGGCGCGCACGTGCGTCGGCGTTGGTTGAGTTGGTCGGCACCCGATTCACGTCGAGCTTCAGCTGCTCGATGCGACTGCGCAGATCGCGTGGCAGATATTGCTCATCTACAGCGTAAACCGCCTGGGTGCACAGCAGACTGAAAAGCAGGATTAGAAGCGTGATGCGCTGGGTCATGGTCTCGAAATCATCGTATTTATTGCGCAGGACTGTTGCACAAAAGTAGGGCTTTTGCGAGCGGTGAACCTGGCTCAGCGCTGGGTCAGACGGGTGCCGTTCCAGCAACTGTGGTGCGGTGCATCACGCGTTGGTAGCCGTCGTATCCACCCTGGGCACAATGTAAGGCTGAGCGGTTATCCCACATGGTTAACATATTCGCTGACCACTTGTGTGTGTAGATAAATTCTGGCTTCAGAAAATGTTCAAACAGTTTTGCCAGCAGGGCCTGTGCCTCGGTGGCGCCCATACCGTCAATGCCGATGGTGTAGACCGGATTAACCCATAATGCTTTGCGTCCGGACTCAGGGTGGGTGCGTACCAGAGGATGAAGCTGAGTGTCCCAGGCATTGTCGTTGGGCAGGATTTTCATACCTTTGCGTTTGTCACTGCCGGTTTTTATATATCCTTCATGGCTGTAAGGCATGCGTGCGGAGTGCACGGTCATGTATGTCTCAAGCTCCGCAGCAAAGCCGGGGTCCAGTGCTTCAAAGGCGCGAAACCCGTCTGCGTACAGGGTATCTCCACCATGAGGCGGGACAATTTTGGCGTGCAGAATGGTCGCTGCGGGCGGCTCACTCTGGAACGACCAGTCTGAATGCCAGCCGCTACCAAACGGGGCAACTTCTTCATCCGGTTCGCGTCGAACTTCGAGAATGTGCTGGTGGCCATCAATGGCTTTCACATAAGGGTCGTTGCCGTGCTCGCCAAAACAACGAGTGAACCGCTCCAACTGGTCATGTTCAAGTGGCTGATTTGGTAGATAGATTACCTGGTGGTCGAGCCAGGCCTGTCTGAGGGCCGCAACCTCATCCGGATTCAGTCCGGCGGCCAGATCCAGACCTTCAACGCAAGCGCCGAAGTTGTTGGCATGAGGGGTGATAGTGAGTTGGGTCACATA
>CBDUMB010000464.1:0-3129 GCA_965368205.1 uncultured Pseudomonadaceae bacterium
GGCTTTCATGGGCTGACCGTATTTCGCTTTGAAAGCATCAGCCACGTCATCAAAAACCAGATCTTTGAACGTACCGCGGATAACGATGGGGTGACGTTCCGGCGAGATGACTAACTGGATGTCACCCCGATCAAACGGTTCAGGTAAATTTGGCAAAACCGCATAGAAGGGCGCATCTACCGGGAAATTCTGCGTCGAATTCCTGGCAAATGGTTTCTGAAACTGAATTCCGAACGCACCTTCCAGACGATATTCATCACCCACCGTAAAAGAATCTGCAAACTTCATCGCCCGACGTTGATTCATGACCAGGCGGCGCTTTTCGATGTCTGCCAGTTCACGCTGATAGGCCTCAAACTGTTTGGCCTCACCGGCAGCCCACTGTGTCAGCGCCTCGGCATCCAGGTATTCGATGACAGTTGCAGGGCCACAACGCACATCAATCTGTCGAGACAGATAACTGATACGCAGGGCACGTTCGTAAGGTGCCGGCGCAGTGATTTCTAAATCATCACCAGCTTGATATTTCTTCGCCAGGGTTGATTTCAACCATTCAAAATTTTCACCGCAGCCACGTTCTTCAATCCGACTGATCACACGCATGGGCTCAGCGCGCTGATTCAGCATGACAAAACTGCTGCTGGGCAGATCACGGTAAGGGCGCGGCAGATTGGCCTGAGGAAAGAGCCGCCAGGGGTAGATATTGCCAGGCCGAAGCGGAGGCAGGGTGATGCTGTGATTCACTGGCAGTGCCTGTTCAGGGACAATCTTCACTTCCGCACCAAAAGTATCCATCGCCAGCGGGCGGCCAAACTCTGCGCCTAATCCGCCATAAATCGGTTTTTCGGCTTGTTCAGCCTGGGCGGGTGAAGAAAACAGGACTGTGAAAACAACAGATAGAATCAGCCCTGGGATAATAGCGGGCGCACGCATCAACACACAAAATGACCTGCTTCGCGGCGGTTTTTACATTCACGTGTGACGTTGTCACACATGATAGCCATGCCTGGGCTTTGCTCAGTTACCGTATGACACTCGTACATTCTGTCCGCCAGCTCTTCATCGGAGATGGACTCAAATTTGTTTGAGCAACCTGACAAGCCGGCCACCGCAATGAATAGAACCAGACCTGGGAAATTTTTCACTCATGCCCCTTTTTTAGGAGTAGATGGTTTGTATTAAGAGTAGACCAAGATTTCCGGCTGTCGAACGCAATCTGCAGTCAACCCCAGGCAAATACTTACCCATGCTGCAGACCATGCCACTTACCTGAATCGTCCTCTGATGCGAGATTTGATGCGTTCATTTTTCGAAGTCACCAGCAAGAGAGCCGATATGAAACCCAAGTCAGTCTACGTTCTTGTCATCTGTTACCTGTTAACTGCCTGCGACGAGCGCACAGCTGATTTAGCTGCCCAGCCAATAGCCAGCCAGGTGGAGATTCCGGTATTCAGTGCAGCGTGTTTGTACGGTGGGGTCGAATTACGTGAAGGGCTGGACGACAACACCAACAATCTGCTTGACGCGCAGGAGGTACGCTCAACCCAAATTCAATGTTCCGATGAGGACTCAGTGCAATTGGACACGCAGCTCCAACAAATTGCAGAGCGCTTGCAACTGACCGGTGATCCATCCCTGGGCCGTCGAGTGCCATCCATTGATTCACCGTTAAGCCAATTAGGTATGCAGCTGTTTTTCAGCAAAGCGCTAAGTGGCGATCAGGATGTCGCCTGTGTGAGCTGCCATCACCCAAACCTGGGAGGCGGGGACGGCTTGCATCTATCGGTGGGGGTGGCTGCGGATATACCAGCACTTTTAGGTCCAGGCAGAGTGCACCGCAGTGGTGCCGCAGGGTTTGATGGTGGACCAACGGTACCGAGAAATGCACCTACCACGTTTAACATAGGTCTGTGGGACCGCGTCCTGTTCCACGATGGTCGCCTTGAAAGCCTGAGTAAAACCCCAGGGGCTGCCGGCGAAGATGGCCCGGTGCGCACTCCAGATGTGCCTTTCGGTGACAGTGACCAGCAGGCAACAGGCTCCCTGGCCAACGTCCAAGCGCGCTTTCCGGTGACCTCACCAGAGGAAATGAAAGGTTTTACATTCAACGCCGGCGGTGACAATCAAGCACTGCGAGAAGCGCTAACAAGCCGGCTCAAAGGGGACACCAACGAGTTGGCACAGAACCTCTGGCTCAACGCATTTCAGGAAGGATTTGCGCAGGAGGGAGGAACAGCTTCCGAACTCATCACGTTTGACAACATCACCCGGGCGATTGCGCACTACGAGCAATCTCAGGTATTTGTGCAGACACCCTGGAAACAATTTCTCGATGGGCAGACAGACAGCATGTCTGCACAGGCAAAACTAGGTGCATTGCTCTTTTTTGGAAAAGCCCAATGCAGCAACTGCCACAGCGGCGACTTTTTCACTGACGAAGCTTTTCATGTTGTGGCCATGCCACAAATCGGTCGCGGCAAAGGCGATGGGGCAACGGGTGACGGAGACTTTGGGCGGTTCCGCGAAACCCAGCGTGACCAGGATCGATTCGCATTCCGCACACCTTCGCTCCTTAATGTCGCCGTTACCGGACCCTACGGTCATGCTGGGGGTTACAATTCATTGAATGACGTCATCCGACATCACGCAAATCCTCGATCATCAATTGAGAATTACGATTCAAATCAGCTGGAAGCGGGGGTGCAAAGTGACAATTTCCGAAGTAACACGTTAGCAGCAGTAGAACAGCTGGAGCGCCTGCAAGCCAGCAACGAATCAAAACTGGTAAATATTGAGTTAACCGATGAAGAAGTGGATTGGCTGGCCACCTTTCTCGACGCGCTGACAGATCCGTGTGTACGTGACAAAGATTGCCTGCAACCCTGGATGCCCGACGAATCCACCTTCGACCCGGATGGCTTAAGACTTGAAGCTATTGATGAGGAAGGCAACGCGCTTTGAAGACAAAAGGTCGCTGCAGACTAGATGAACAGATAGCAGAGTTGTCCTACTCTGGCTTGTCAGGCGAGGAGGACCTCTTCTTGTTGGCGCTGGCTGCCACAGAATCAAGCTTCCGATTCAAAGCATCACCCGTACTTTTAAGCCAGGGTCGAGCCTCGGCTTCCTCGA
>CBDUMB010000465.1:0-3113 GCA_965368205.1 uncultured Pseudomonadaceae bacterium
AACCAGCGCGCGCGGGGTTGAAGACATGCGGAACCCCCAGTCAGCAATCCGTACGCTGGCCAACTTTAAGGTGTCTCATGGCGAGCCGGGCTTTCATCAGGACACCCAGGTGTGAGCTGCAGAGGTTTCAGCGCCCCAACCTGCGCCATGTGTTACCCAGCAGGCGTTTTGCCCGTCTAGCCACGCTCTTCAGTTTTGCAGCGGGCGGATGCAGTGGGTGGTGAGTTGTTCTGTTTCCTGTGCCGTAAGCTCAAGCTCCAGGGCTGTGACCTGCTGTATGACCAGGGACGGGCTACTTGCACCTGCAATGGCAGCCGTGATCCCGGGCCGCTGAAAAATCCAGGCCAGCGCAACTGCCGCTGCAGTAACCCCATGTTGCGCGGCAATGGGTAGGAGGGTGTCCTGCACAACTTTTCGAATGGCGATCGGCGTGTCTACTTTAGAACTGCCTGTCAGATGACCTGCGGCCAGAGGCGAGTAGGCCAGAATGCCTATGTCGTTTCTGATACACATGGGTGTCAGCTCTGATTCGATCTGCCGCTGCAGCAGATTGTATTCCGGTTGCACACTGGCAAGGGGTACATCACCCAGGGCGCGCTGGGCTTTGTTGATCTGCTGGATCGAAAAATTCGACACGCCGATATGCTGCAGCTTACCTGCTGAGCGCAGATCTAAAAGCGCACCCATGGTTTCATCTAGTGGTGTGTCTTCGTCTGGCTGGTGGATCTGCACCAGATCGAGGGTCTCAAGCTGCAGCCGTTCCAGACTCTGCTCTACTTCCCAACAGATTGATTCCGGTCTTGAGTTCCTGCGCACCGCGCCGTGATTGCCATTTGGGTCAATGTATTCAAACAGCACCTCGCCATGATCTCCCGCATCCCAGCGCAAGCCAACCTTGGTCAGAATTTGGACTTTTTTGTCAGGCAAACCCTGCAGGGCGCGCGCAATCTGTCGTTCAGCTTGACCAAAATCATACAGCGGCGCCGTGTCGATGGTGGTCAAACCATTCTCGATGGCGGTTTGTAAGACCTCGATTCTTGTGCTGTCGTTGTGGGTGCCTCTGGCCATAGAACCGAAGATAAGGCGCGGCACAGACAGATGGGTGCGCCCCAGGGTGGTGGTGTTCATTTTTGATCTCTGTGGCTGCCCAGGCAGAGTTCGTGGTGGGCTAACGATTCGATAACGTAGCATTTGTCGACCACACCAGCCTGGCAGCCGCCGACGATGCGTTCCAATTCTGTTTCAAGTTCAGCCAGCAGGCTCAATCGATTGCGCACCTGCTGGAGATGCCGACCGGCAATCTCGTCGACGGCACTGCAATCATCCTGTGTGGTTCGACTCAAATCGATGAGGCTGCGAATAGCGTCGAGCGGGAAACCCAGATCCCGTGCATGTTTGATGAAGCCAAGCTGTTCAAGTTCAGTTTGCGTGTAGCGACGCTGATTGCCGGAACTCCTTGAGGGTTCTGCAAGTAAGCCCATTTTCTCGTAGTAACGAATGGTTGGGATTTTGACGCCAACCTGGGCAGACAGTTCGCCGATGGTAAACATAAAAGATATCTCTTGAACCTCTAGTAACTAGAGCAATTATATTCCTGCTTCTGTTGAACAAAAAGGTTTTTGAGCATGGCGATTGTGCTGCTGGTTTCGTTTCTCACCTTTGCGGTTTTCGGCCGTATTCTCATTCAGTATTACTATACCGGTGATCATGGTGTCAGGCTGGCAAAGCCAACTGCTTCGCCGCAGGAGATTATTCCCGGAGTGGCCTTTGTCCTGTCTTTTCTGGTCAGCGCGGTGCTGGTTATATGCCACCATTTTGAGCTGCTGACGCAATGGCAGTTTGCGTCATCTCTGATCACCGTCACCGCCTCGCTGTTGGGGTTTGTGGGTATTGCGATCCTGCTGGTTGCGCAGATACAGATGGGTAAATCCTGGCGCATCGGAGTGGATCCAGGCGAGGAGACGGATCTCATCACAACCGGACTTTACGCCAGATCCCGCAACCCGATTTACTTTGGCATCGGGTTGTATTGGATCGGTATAGTGCTGACTTTCCCGCATCCGGCGATGTGGGTCTGTGCGCTGATCTGTTGGATCAGCATTGAGATGATTGTACGTAAAATTGAAGAGCCGTATCTGCTACGCATACACGGTGAAACATTCAGCGATTACGCAAAGCAGACCAACCGGTATCTGCTTTTTTAAACGCTAGGCGTTGTCTTTTTTCTTAACGTACAAAACGAGTTCGTGATCGACCAGTTCAAAACCGTGCTCTTCAGCAATTTCATGCTGCAGGGCCTCGATGCGGTCGTTAACAAATTCGATAACCGCGCCGTTTTCGATATCAACCATATGGTCGTGGTGTTTGTCGTCAGCCAGTTCATAAACGGAATGGCCGTCATCAAAATTATGCCGTTCGACGATGCCCGCGGTTTCGAATTGCGTCAGTACACGGTAGACAGTTGCCAGGCCAACGCCATCATCGGACTGCATCAGATTTTTATAGACGTCTTCAGCACTCATATGATGAGGCTCAGCCTGTTCCAGTACCTCCAGCACTTTGAGCCGAGGCAGGGTAACTTTGAGGCCTGCTTTTTTAAGGTCTGATCCGGGCAACCTGAGTATCCTTTTCTATCACACGATCTTACTGCTTGACGCAATCTTGCTTTTTTACGCGCGGCTGAGTTTGCCGGGCGCCAGCGGGTGCCACAATACTAAGGCAGGATGCGCTTTACCAGTGGTGCAAACGGATCAAACAGTTCGGCGTTCTCGTAGGGAACGATCGATGCGAAGCTGTTCACCCTTGCGGGCTAATTCTGCACGATTCTCATCGTTGACTTCCATGTACTGTTGGCGCCACTCATCAGAGCCCCAGGATTCTGAACTCAAGACGGTGTGGTTTGGTGCCCTCGCACTGTGCAGCAGGCTTAATCCCTGCCTGACAATGCGGTCCTGCATATCCCGATCCCAGGGTTTGCCGCACGGATTACCCAGCGGAAAATCCACGTGCAGATAGCGCGGCACGCCGCAGTACTCGACGATATCCTGGGCCGAGCCAATGATGACGGTGGGTATGCCGTTGGCTTCAAGAAAACGTGCAATCAGACTCACGGT
>CBDUMB010000466.1:0-3105 GCA_965368205.1 uncultured Pseudomonadaceae bacterium
TTGCAGTAGAGGTAGAGCGCGAAGATGACTTTGATGATGATAATGGCGATGGCCGTATCGATGATGATGACCGCAACGGAAAATTCGAAATTGAAGGCATCCTGGTATCCGTTGATACAAGTGTCGCCCCCAACGTTGTTGTAATTGGCTCTGTCACGCTTGCTGTATCTGACGCCAGCGCTTTGTCAGGTCAGGAAGGCCGCTTGCTGGAAATTGAAGGCCGCTTTGATGACAACGGCGTTCTGGTTCTATCCGACTCAAGACCTGAAATAGAAAACAGCGTCCGCATCCAGGACCGGGTGTCTGAAACCAGTGATACTGCGTTGACTACACGCCTGGGTATTGTCATCACACCAACGGGCATGAGCAGAATCGAAGATGATGCTGGTGAAAATGGCGATAGTTTGACCCCTGATGAATTTCTGCAGCGCATCATGCCAAACGATTATATAGAGGCGCGCGGCTATCTGGATGCTGATGACTCGGTTGTCTGGTCGCGTATAGAACGAGAAGATGATGACGATCAGGCGTGTGAACTTCGGGGTCCAGTGACCTCCATCGAAGGCGACGATGCCAGCAGTTTCAGTTTTGTTATTCAAGGCGTCACTGTGGATGTCAGCCAGATTAATTCGGTAGATGATTTTGAAGGTGTGAACGACCAGCCGCTTGGCCGATCAACTTTCTTTGACATGCTGAGCGTGGGCGATATTGTTGAAGCAGAAAGTGATGACAACGGCCTGGGATGTGAATCAGGTCGGTTAACCGCTGAAGAAGTGGCGTTTGAAGCTGATGATGGGTTGGTCGGCACCGTGCCGGATCGGGTGGTCGGTCGAACCCAGATCACCGGGACACCAACAAATGTCTCTCTTAACAGCTTTGAGCTCAATGACGAAGTAATCTCAGTCGTTGGCAGTACGCTGATTGACGACTCGATTATTGAACGCGCTTTGGGTCGTGAGGTAGATGGCGACGATGTGCCCTTTGATCAGGTGCCAGCGGGTTTAACCCTGGTAGATCTGCTGCCCGGCACCTTTGCGATCAGCGTCGCCAGAGATGCGGATGGTGTGGCCCTTGAGATCGAGGATTTATAAACCACAGGCGGGGTATACACTAGTTGTCTACCCCGCTGACCTGGTTTGAACACAGTTGTGACAGAAGCTTTAGAAAACCACTTATTGCGCGCTGCCAGACGCATACTGCGACCGGTAGTGCGCATTTTGCTGCGCAATGGAATAACGGCCACCGCTTTTCAGGAACTGGCGCGCAAGGTGTTTGTAGATGTTGCTTTCGAAGAATTTGGCATTGACGGTAAGCCGCAAACCCTGGCTCGGGTTTCCGTCATTACCGGTCTTAACCGCAAAGAGGTCTCACGCCTGCACAAACTGGACAGTGTCACTGAAGCGGATCGTGCCTGGTGGAATCGTGCTGGAACTGTACTGGCAGGATGGATGTCCGACGAATACTTTCAGACCAGGGCGGGTTTCCCTATTGATCTACCGTTTAGCGGAGCCTCACCCAACTTCACAGAACTGGTGAAGAAGTATAGCGGTGACATGTACCCGCGCAGCGTCGCTGACGAACTCTTACGTCTCGGTGCGGTTGAAACCATAGATGGCCGTTTACGTATGTCTAATCGGGGTTATGCACCTGACGCGGATCCAGCAGCAATGGTGGATATTCTGGGTATGGATACCTCTGAATTCATTGAAACCATTGACCACAATATCCAGGCCCCGCCGCAGGACAAACTGCTGCAGGTGAAAGTTCTGGCTAATAATCTGCCGGAAAAACACCTGGCAGCTTTCAATCAGCATTCAAAGCGCGTCTCAATGAGTGCGTTAGACGAAATAGTACACTGGCTTAACGAGCATGATTCTGGAAAAGATCAATCTGGCGATGATGCTCGCTTTGCTGTTGGTGTCGGCATGTTTCAGATAAACAGGCAGGTACGTGCAGGCCAGTCAGAAGAACACGGAGAAGATTCATGAGTTTTAATCGAACAGCCTGTGGCCTGCTTTTGCTTGCCCTTGTCGGGTGTGGTGGCGGTGGTGGCGGTAGCAGTAGCGGCGCCAATACCTCCTCTCCACCTGCAACCCCACCCCCTGGGGGCGGTAGTGGCAGCACGGGTGGAAACGCAGTTGTTACCGGTGGGCTTGTTTCCGGTGGTGTACGAGTGAGCCTGGACTCGGACGCTGTTGGCGTAGTTCTGGATGTTGCCGTAGGCGGAACTGGTCTGGTTGCAGGTGATATTCAGGCGTTTGGCAGCGTGATCGCCAATGGCATTACTACAAATACTGACGCAGCGGAATTCATCATCGAAGGCCAGAGTGGCACCCAAGCTGATCTGCAACAGGGGCAGCAGGTGCTGATTGTTGGTGATACAGCAACCGACAGTGCAAGCCAGGTGCTGTATCGCGCCAATGTGAAAGGTCCGGTAACCGCGCTAACGGTGCAGGATGCAACCCTCGGGTTGGCCACGTTTACGGTCCTGGGTCAGACCGTGATCAGCGATGGGGCGACCACCTTTGCCAACGTAAATATCGCCGGCATCATCGTCGGAGACAATCTTGAAGTGAGTGGCACTGTGGAAGAAAACGGCGACATTGTTGCTTCGTTCATAGAACGGCAGGCAACGCTTTCCGAATACAAGGTCACAGGACAGATTAGCGGTGTGACAGCGACACAGTTTCAGTTGGCTGGCCTCACGGTTGATTATGCCAACGCGACGTTAAGAAATTTTCAGGGTGACGCGCTGACTTCTGCGGATGTTGTAGAGGTCAGAGCCCCAGCCACAAGTTTCACCGCACCCTCAAACCTCGAGGCCAGTGAAGTAGAGCAATTGCCCATTCTGACTTTAGGTGGCGATGCCGTTGTTCGCGTTGAAGGATTTATCGATCGTTTTGATTCAATCCAGGATTTTGATGTTCAGACCACACCGATAACCATTGACGACGAAACCGAATTTGAAAATGGTGAAGAGTCGAATCTGGCGTTGGGCGTCAAAGTTCAGATTGAAGGTATTGCCAATGGTAATGGCGCTATTCTTGCGCAGGAAATCACCCTGCAACCGACGGGCACAATTCGTACTGAAGGCAATATCGAGTC
>CBDUMB010000467.1:0-3093 GCA_965368205.1 uncultured Pseudomonadaceae bacterium
CTCAAGCACCAATAATCTTCGTTGAATAGCGCCCACTGAAGCAGAAGAAATATTACCGTACTGACCACGCAGCGCTTTGGCGTTGTCGCTCATAAACGCAAGCAGGCTGCGCAGATCTTTCAGATCCAGCAGCAGCAGACCTTCATCGTCCGCGATCGCAAAACAGGCGTACAAAATGCCGGTTTGCGTTTCGTTCAAGTCCAGCAAAGCAGCCAGAATATCCGGACCCATTTCTGAAATGGTGGTGCGGACAGGGTGCCCGCGCTCACCAAAAATATCCCAGAACAAAGTGGGGTGCGGACTGGCTTTATAGTCAGACAAGCCCAGAAGATTGACGCGACGATCAATTTCTTTGTGTGGGCGCCCGGGCTGCGAGATACCCGACAGATCACCTTTTACATCTACTGCAAACACTGGCACGCCAGCGCGCGCAAACCCTTCCGCGAGGACCTGCAGCGTCACGGTTTTACCCGTACCTGTGGCCCCTGCGATCAGGCC
The DNA here is from genome assembly GCA_965368205.1 of uncultured Pseudomonadaceae bacterium. Lineage (GTDB taxonomy): Bacteria > Pseudomonadota > Gammaproteobacteria > Pseudomonadales > Azotimanducaceae > UBA4421. Next base: position 499 of record CBDUMB010000467.1, read on the forward strand.
ATGGCGATTACTCATTTCCAGGCGCTGCTCTGCACGGTTAGTACCGTCGCCGGCAAGCAGGATGGTTTTCGACTCTGTTGTCATACCGGGCTCTTCGAAAATTCTTAAAAGGAGATTATACCGTGATACGACACACCTGGCCGCAGCTACTTAAGACTTTGATTTCTTCTGCTTCTTGCCGTTCTTTTTATCCCCATTACCGGCAGAACCTGCATCAAACTCTTCGAGGCGCTTGTCCAGCGCTGCGGTGACCTTCTGCAACACCTGCAAACGCGCATGACGCTTGTCGTTAGCTGCGATCAGGTGCCAGGGCGCATAGGGTGTATTTGTTCGAGCCACCATATCGTCCGCGGCCAGCTGATATTGATCCCACTTTTCGCGATTACGATAGTCATCATCTGTGAGTTTATATTTCTTATAAGGTGTCAGTGCACGGGCTTCAAAGCGCTTCAGCTGCTCCTCGGCGTCTATCTGCAACCAGAACTTACACACCACCATACCGGCGTCGTGCAGACTTTCTTCGAATTCATTGATCTCTTCATAAGCACGGCTCCATTCAAATTCCGTGGCAAAACCTTCCACCCGCTCTACCAGCACCCGCCCATACCAGCTTCGGTCGAACACAACATCGTGCCCAGGTTTGGGGATACGGGTCCAGAATCTCCACAGATAATGATGGGCTTTTTCTGCTTCGTTAGGCGCGCTGATGGCTATCACCCGGACATACTCAACCGGCAAGGCCCGAACCAGTCTGCGTATAGCGCCACCTTTACCCGCCGCATCTACCCCCTCAAAGACAAACACGCAGGAAATACCTGCCTGTTGGGTTCGATGAGCCAATTGGTTCAAATTCGCCTGCAGCGAGGCAAGTTCAGCGCCATAGGTGTCTTCATTTGCCGTCAGAGACAAATCAATTTGACCAAGCAGAGATTGGGGGCTGAAGCTGGGGGGTGATGGTGTCAGGTGAGGGACGCGCCTGGGGTGTTCCAGGCGCGCTGCAAGTGCATCAGCGATGTGCCTGCCAATGGTCAGGGTGGCGTAGTATTGATCGGTGCTTTCAATGATCGACCAGGGTGCGGCCAAAGTGTGAGTGCGTCGCACAAGGGCTTCTATCTGCATAAATATGTCGTCAGACTGTTCCAGCAGCTCCCAGTCGTGCTGAGCGAAGTCCCAATGTTTCTCGGGGTTTTCATCGGCTGCTTTAAGGCGCTTACGCATGATGTCATCAGGTAGATGCAGCCAATACTTCAATACCAGAGCGCCGTCATCCACCAGCTGCTGTTCAAAGCGATTTATATGTTCCGCAGCCCTTTCAAACTGAGTTTTGGACCAGTTTTCCTGTAACCCGACGCGGAGGAAGGAGGTAGGCCAACCGCCCAGATAAACACCAATCTGGCCATCTGTGGGCAGGCGACGCCAATATCGGCCCAGCACGGGACGTTCCGCATCTTCACTGTGGTCCGTACCAAAAGTGATGTGATTCTGCATGTATCGCGCATCCATCCAATCGTGGAGAGTGCGAAACAGATTCACCGCGCCGGGGCGATCATCTCCAGCAATTAACAGGACAACAGAAAAGTTCTGACTGCGCAGATCGAACTGGTAATTCAGCAGATCGACCCGCAATGCCTCGATCTGTTTATCAAACTCGTCTTTGCTGATGGTATTGCCAATTTCAGCTGCCGCAAAAAGACCCGATGATTCGTTCACTAAAACCCGCTACCCAACAACCCTGGACAAGTCCGAGTATGCGGGAAAACCGGTGAGGGCTGAAGCGCACTTTATGCTGCAGGTGTATCCAGCTGTTTTGCCAGCGTCACCAGACGTTCGTGAAAAAGACCGGCTGCAACAGCGGCAACGGCACTGATGGCAATCACAATATGGAGTTTTTCATCCACAATGGCGCCGGTGAAGTTGCCCAGCACAACCATGGTGACCACAACAATAAACCCAGGCAGGACAATTCGGCTGACTTTATTTTTAACCAGCATAGGCGCGGCAATATAAGGCTGAGACATTTTCTTCCCCTATTGAAGAACAGTAGAAAAAAGGAGGCCGAAGCCTCCCAAAGTGGAACTTACTGAGAGGTTTGTGCGGGGTCATCGCTGAGCGCGTAGAAAATCGCCACACCCGCGGAGAAGATACCGCCCAGTGCCAACGCTCCCGCAACAAGTGGTGTTGCTGCGACGCCAGCAGCAAGCGTCATACCAAGGGCTGTGCTTGTCGCTACTCCCCATTCGGTGGAAACCCCGCCATTGACCGTTTCGAGTTGATCAAGATCCAGCTCATAGAACGTTTTAGTGTTGTGCATTTTAGTTGCATCCAAGTTGAGAATCGGTACTGAATGGCAAACAGAATGCTTGAGGGTTTATGTGTAAGGCAAGGCAAACGGGCCGATCTCCAGCGAATTTCCACACTGCAATATCAGCCTGATATCAGAAAACTGAACCGACTTGTCAGCGAGCCAGTAGAATGCGCCTGTTAGTGTCAGATGGAACCGGCATCGCGACGCCGATATCACCCCAACCTGCAACAGCCGCGGTGATTCGAGATTGTCCGCCGGCCAATCTGTTAGGCAGGGCAAAAGAGCCCGTT
>CBDUMB010000468.1:0-3091 GCA_965368205.1 uncultured Pseudomonadaceae bacterium
TCAGACCAGTGTTTATCGTGAACCTGTTTTTTGTTGCCGGTCTGCTGGGGCCTGTTTCTGCACAGGCGTTAAGTGATGCTGATTGGCTATATGCCGTAGATCGACCCGTTGCTGCACAGAGTAACGAAGAGCGGGATCGGGTCGCCCAGGAAGGGTTGTTGGTGGTGTTGTCCCGTCTGACAGGGCTGGTCTCGGTTCCACGCACACCGGCCATCGCTGCAGCGCTTGAACAGCCGCAGAACTACTACAACCGGTTTGTGTTTTTTACTACCCGGGAAGCCAGTGGCGAGCCGCAAACGCATATACGGATCACTTTCCAATCTAATGCCATGCTGCAACTGGTCAAAACAGCAAATCTGCCGGTGTGGTGGTCGAAGCGGCCTAATGTACTTGCCTGGCTGGTTGTTGATGACGGTTCCAGCCGGGAAATCCTTGCCAGTTCCAGCCCACATCCGCTGGTGGCGGAGTTACGCAAATACGCCGCTGACCGTGGCGTAACGCTCACTCTGCCGCTGCTTGATCTCGACGACTCGCTGGCGGTGAGTCCGGCAGATGTCTGGGGTAAGGTCACGGCGTCGCTGGAGCAGGCTGCCGAGCGTTATGATGCTGATCTGGTGCTGGTTGGACGGCTGAGTCAGGATCAGACGTTTGATGGTGAAATTTATCGCGGTGACTGGGAAATCTGGCTGGAAGGACAGCCCCTGGCAACCAATTTCACTACCCCTGATCTTGCAGAAGCAGTGCGTGGTGGCATTGATATGCTCACCGAACGTCTGGCGGAAAAGTATGCGGTATTACCCCGTGCTCAGCGCGCCCAGCGAATCTATATCAGCGGCCTGTCAGATGTGTTGGGTTATGCTGAGCTGATGACCTATCTCAACAGTTTAGAGTTTGTAGACGGGCTGGATGTTGAAGCCATCGATGATCGTCGTTTGAGTCTGTCTCTGGTGAGTCGCGCCGAACCTGAGCAGCTGCTGGCGCTGCTCACAGCACAAGGCAAGCTGCGTGAAGATCTGTTGGCGCGCGGGTTTGAGATGCAGCTCATCTGGCAGGGTTAGAGATGTCACAGATTCCCAACATTATTACTGTGCTGCGAATCCTGCTGGTGTTGCCCACCGGTTGGATGCTCTGGCATGAGCGATTTATGGAGGCCTTTGTGCTGATGTTGATCGCCGGGTTATCTGATGCGTTTGACGGATTTCTGGCCCGCCGCTTTAACTGGATGAGCAAGCTTGGTGCAACCCTTGATCCCTTAGCAGATAAACTGCTGGTTGCAGCGATGTTTATCATTTTCACTTTGCAGGGTCATATTCCGCTGTGGCTCGCTCTGATTGTGCTGATTCGCGATTTCACCATCATCGCGGGCGCCGGTGTATATAAATTGTTGTACGAAGAAGTAGACATCTCACCTACTTTTTTAAGCAAAGCCAACACCGCCATGCAGATCGTCACGGTGTGTCTGTTGATGGCCAGTTTCCTGCCCCTGGGTGTGGTGGCAGAGATTGCAGCCAGCTCTGCGCAGCCCTGTTTTTATGTGCTGGCGGTGCTGGGTGTCAGCTCCGGCATCGACTATGTCATTACCTGGGGTTCGAAAGCTTATCGGGAAGGCAAGAAACGTAAGCTGTATAAACACGGCCCCTCAGGCTTTCGCCGGGTCGATTAGTTCTATGCCTGTGCCGCAGCAGTTTACGCTGGCGATTGAGCATCCTCTTGAGCAGCGTCTGGATAATTTTGTCGTTGGCGATAACGAAGAGCTGCTGCAGGTTTTACGTGCCTCTGCACGGGGGTTTGTGGGGCTGTGGGTCTACGGGGAGGCGAGTTCCGGTCGCAGCCACCTTTTACGCGGGCGTTGTCTGCGCGCCATAGAGTTCGGTGAATCAGCCTGTTACGTCAATTGTGCTGATTACGAACATAACCCCGGTGGCCTGTTGGCCGCCCTTGAGTATGCGGGTGCACACGGCCAGGTTGTTGCGCTGGATGATCTGCATTGTCTGCCGCGCCAGCAGGAGATGCACGATGCGGTGATGGTGATCTATCAGCGGGTACTCAACGAGCGCGGGGTCCTGCTCGTGACACACACTACAAGTTCAGCCCAGGTTGACTTTCTCACGCCGGACCTGACGTCGCGGATGCGCAGTCTGCAGCACTATCAGATTGTGCCATTGGATGATGCGGCCAAGGTGCACCTTTTAAAACAGCGCGCGCATCAACGCGGCGATGCGCTGCAGCAACCGGTGCTAGACTACTGGCTGGCACGCGGGCCGCGCAGTCTAGGAGCGCTGTTAACCGACCTGGAGACCCTCGACAAAGCCAGCCTGGTGAAAAAATCGCCGGTAACCATCCCCCTGTTGAAACAGGTGTTGGGGTATTGATGGTCAACCCGGATCCTTCTTTGCCTCGCCACGTGCTGGTGGTCGGTGGTGGCTCGGCAGGGCATGTCATTCCCGCGCTACCGGTTATTGAACTTCTGCAGCAGCAAGGTTTGCAGGTCTCGTTTGTGGGGACAAATTCCGGGCTTGAAGAGCAGCTCACCGGGTCCAGTGGGGTTGCATTTTATGCCGTCTCCGCGGGCAAGCTGCGTCGTTACTGGTCGTGGCAGAACTTTACTGATTTGTTTCGTATTGCGCTGGGCATCGTCCAGGCGCTGCTCTTGATCCGACGGATAAAACCCGATGTGGTGTTTTCGAAAGGCGGCTTTGTATCGTTCCCGGTGGCGCTGGCGGCCTGGCTCTGGCGCGTGCCCGTGGTGGCTCATGAATCGGATCTGACGCCTGGTCTGGCGAATCGATTGGTGCTGCCCTTCGTGAAAACCCTGTGCGTTAGCTTTGCACAGACCAAAAAGGTCAGTGGTGACCAGCTGGGCAGCACACATGTGGTGGTTACAGGAACGCCGCTGCGTGATGAGATCACCTCCGGGGAAGCCACTCGAGGACGTCAGTTGCTCGGCCTGACGGATGCCGACAAGCCGTTGCTGATAGCCACTGGAGGCAGCCTTGGCGCTGATGCGCTTAACGCCGCCATACGCGCGGCATTGCCGGAATTAACTCAGCGTTATGTGGTGCTGCATGTGTGTGGTCCGGGAAAGCAGCAG
>CBDUMB010000469.1:0-3088 GCA_965368205.1 uncultured Pseudomonadaceae bacterium
AAGGGTGTCGTAAATCGGGTGCCCGCTCAAACGGGGGTTGGCGTTTGCCGGATAGCCCATGACCCTGCAGGCATAGTTGTCGCAATCGTCAGCGGCACCTTCGGGATACATGGACGAGACCACCGAGTTGTGTGGTGCCGAGAAGCTGACCGACAGATTAAAGGGTTTATCAGTTGGGCGCGTGGCCAGAAATTCTGCGATGTATTCCCCCATGATCTCGGTGGTGATGTCGCTTTTGGCATCTCGATAGATCTGCGTCGCCGGGTTGCCTTCAATGTCTTTGGGGAAAAAAGGCAGCCAGCCATCGTGGGCGCGCCAGTAATCGAACTGGGCAGATGCGCCACCTTCAAACGAATAATACTGCACGCCGAACTTGCCAATAAAACCGGTGTGGTAGCCGGCTTGTCGCAGCAGTGCCGGATACGTCTGCGCCCATTGTGTTTCCGACACCTCATAAGGGGAGTTAAAGCCAAGACCACTGGTGCGCTCATACTGGCCCGAGAGAAAGGCAAAACGACTTGGCGCACAGATAGGTTGCACGGTAAAAGCATTGCTGTAGCGCACACCGCCGCGCGCCAGTTCATCAATGTTGGGTGTTTTGATATCTGTATTGCCTGCGATAGACAGCGTGTCGGCGCGCTGATCATCGGTCAGCAGAAAGATGATGTTGGGCTTTTCTGCTGGCTTCGGCGTGGAAGCGGGCGTTTGGTCGGGTGATTGTGTGCACGCTGCCAGAACGGCGCATGCGATGATGCACAGCGCGCCAAGGCCCTTGCGAAAAGGACCTTGACGGTGTGTGCTCTGAACTCGAATTAGAAGTTCCAGGTACCCTCGATTCCCCATACTCGTGGCTCATTGGTGTAAGCCAGCAGGTTGGCAAAATCAATGCCACCGAGAATGTTTTCTTCATCGGTAATGTTGCGACCGAAGAAGCCAACCGAGTAGTTGTGCTCAAAGTTGCGATAACCGAACTTCAAACCACCTTCGAACTGGGTATCGGTTGTGTACTCAACACTTTCATAGAGAAAGTCGTTGGTTTCACCACGGAACTTCCAGTCGGAGAAGATATAGACCTCTCCTTTACCGCTGGGTAGCGTAGCTGTGTAGTCGATTTCGAAATTTGCGGTCCATTCCGGCGCATGCTGGAAGGGGTTGCCGTCGATCAAGGCCAGACCAGCCCCGTTCAGCGAATCAGTGACAGTACAAAGACCGGAACCGCAGGGTGCAACAGCCAGTGTGTCATCGTTGATCTCTGTTTTGTTGTAGCCGTAGCCAGCTGACAAGACAAGGTTGTCATTGACGATGTAATCGAACTCGAATTCGACCCCGTAGCCGGTTCCTTCGTCACCGTTTAACAGCGTGGTTGAGTTGCTGGCGCCGCCCACGGCGGTGAGCTGAATGTCATCAATCTCATAAGCGAACGCGGCGATATTGAAACGCAGCTTCTCGTACTGTGCTTTGTAGCCTAACTCGTAAGACAGAATGGTCTCTGAATCGGCGGTAGTCACTTCCGGGTCATCTTCCAGGCGATCCTGAATGGTGGGTGCTCTGAAACCTGAAGCAACTCGTCCATACAGCTGCCCTGTTTCTGTTACAGCGTATGAAAAGGCCAGATCCCAGCTGATGTTGTCATCGTCGAGATCGATCTTCGGCAGTACTTCATCGGGAACGCCGCCAGCAAAACGAATGTTGATCGCTTCTTTCTCATCGTCGGTATATCGCACACCGGCAGTGATGGTCAGTTTGTCGGTGAGGTCATAGCTCCCCTGTCCGAAGAAGGCGATTGATGTGTTCTCAATATTTGCAGTGGATCCAGTTTGAAATTCGGTGGCCCCTGCGCTCTGGTTTGCAGCGGTACCGAAGAAATCGTCTTTGAAGTAGAACACGCCTACCTGATAGTTCATCGGCCCTTCGAAGTTACTTGCGAGGCGAACTTCCTGAGTGTACTGCTCAAGATCGATATCGCCGCCGGTATCAACGTTAACAACAAAGGGTGAGGCAAATGGCGAAAATGGGTCGCTGGCTGGACCAGCAGGTCCGCTACAGGTGAACAGACAACCAAAGCCACCGTCGATGTCGCCGCGGCCGAATCGGTCTCTGATGTCCTGGAACGAAGTGATTGAGGTCAGCGTGTAGTTCTCGCTGACGTCCCAGTCCACTTTGAGGGTTGTACCGCTGGAATCAATGCGGCCTTCGTTGCCGTCACCGCCATCGAAGAACACTTTGTCGCGATCGAAATTGCGATTCAGGCTGTTGCTGCCCTGGCTGAGCACGTTTGCACGGAACAGGCTGGTGGTGCTTTCAGAATCCTGACGCTGGTGCATGAACCACACGGTCAGATCATCCCGAGGCGTCCACTCGAACTGAATTCGTGCTGCGCTGATGTTGAATCCGCCCAGTGCGTCGCTTTCGCCGGTGAAGCCGTTATCGACCCAGTCGGAGCGTTTCTGCCGCAGGAACGAAACGCGACTGGTCAGGACGTCTTCAATCAGTGTCCCGCCGACCGCGCCTTCAACATTAAAGGTGCCGTAGTTGCCTGCGGAAGTTGTAATGTAACCTTCGGTTTCGGCTGTTGGACGGCGTGTATCCACTTTGACGATGCCCGCTGTGGTGTTGCGTCCAAACAGGGTGCCTTGTGGGCCGCGAATGATCTCGATATCCGCCATATCAAACAGCGGGAATCCCTTCAGGGCTGACTTTTCCATAGGCACATCATCAAAAACCAGCGATACGGGTTGCGATGCAGCCGCTGTGAAATCGGCGTTACCCAGACCTCGAAGGTAGAAACGTGGCGCTAAGCGGCCGTTTGAAGTTTCAATGTACAAACCAGGTGCGGCGCTGGATAAAGCCAGAATGTCTTCGCCGCCTGCAAATCTGGCGTTCAAACGATCGCCAGACATGCTGGTGATTGAAATGGGTACATCCTGGATGCTTTCGTCCCGTCGTTGTGCAGTAACAACAATTTCTTCCAGGACTTTCTGCTGGCCAGAAGCCGCTTGAGTCTGCATTGGCAAGCCGACGAGTACGCAAAAGCTTGCGGCTACGCCGGTTGTGATAGATTGAGGGAGCGACGGTCGCTGAGGCCTTG
>CBDUMB010000470.1:0-3087 GCA_965368205.1 uncultured Pseudomonadaceae bacterium
AAAAGTTGCTGCCTTGCAGGATAGGCAAAGCAGCAGTGGTTGGGTTACTGGCCGTAAACGTGTTTTTCCTGTGTTTAGATATCTTGTCGATTGGTGTTTTTTCCGGGAATAAACTTGTGCCGGGTGCCAGCACTATCAGCTCGAATGAAGCCACTATGCAAACCTACACCCGGTGGGCGCAGTCATTGAACGCTCGACGAGGAGTGCCTGTCTTTGTAGAAGCTCGATTGTTAGAACAAGAGCTTGCTCGATCGCCTTCCCCTCTGTTGATGTCGCAGACTGACCTGGCTTATCAGACAGCAATAAAAAAAGACCCGTGGAATCCAGCTGTACGCATCAGCTACGTTCAGTTCAGAAGTCGATACTTTACTGACCCCACGGACAGGGCTTTGCAGGAATCGGATCTCTATGACGCTTTCAATTTGAACCGCACTAATTTAGAAACGAATCTGATGTTGTTTCGTTGGCACGAAGCATTTGGATCAGTGGCGCAACAACAGGAGATTGCGGCAAATATTATATTATGGTGTGAGCTCATGGGGCGTCACCCCGCCGCTGAAGCGACTTACCGCGAAATTGAAACCTGGGCGACCAGCAGTCAATTTACTGAGCTGGCCGCTGCTGCACAAACTTGTCAGTCATGGCCTCAGCGCACCTCTGGCGGCGGGCGCAAGAAAACATGGTTCATGCGATGGATGGAATCGACCAGAGGTTCAGGCGGCTGACAACCTTCGCCTAAGACTCATTTGTGATGATGCCAACCTGTTCCCGGGTGGTGCGATCGTAGATCAGGTAACCGATGACAAATCTCGTTGAGAAAGTGAAGAACGCATAGTCTTCGAGCTCGCGGTCCTGGCCTGATAGCCAGTTATTCACGCGCGCTTCCCAACCTCTACCGGCCAAAACCACTTCAATTTCTTCCGCTTCGGCAAAGAAGTCATCACCGGTTGTTTCGAAGGGCACGTACAGGTCGCTCACTGTACTGACCAGGCCGCCCGACTTGAACATTTCCCGACGGAGGGCGGCTTCTTCTTCTGCAGAATCCGGCAAATCCACCATGACCCATTTCGGACTGTCGCCAGGAAAATTCTTAAGATTCGGGGCGCGCTCATGGCCTGCGTCGATGTAGTCTTTTTTATTCATCACAGAAAAACGACCGTCGCTGAAAACCACCGCAAGCGGCCGTTCGCTGTAGACAACGTAAGTACCCGCAGTCAGGCAGACAAATTGCAACAATGCAATTGTGGTCATATCAAACTTTAAACCTGGTTTGCCTGCTTTGAACACGATCAGGGTCAGCATTGGCCCCAGCACAAGGTCCACAGCGATGATGATACGCATGCCGCGCCAGCCACCGTCGGAATCGAAAAAGATACCCGGGTACCACTCGAAAACCACCAGGTAGGTGAGTACAACAAAGATCAGGAAACTGATCCCCAGGTGAATGGCAAATGCTGAATATCTGCTCATGGTGGTTGTGTTTGCCTCGACTTTTTTGGTCCTTAAAAAAGTGGTGACCCAGTCAAATAAAGCGCATGGACAGATCCAGCGGATCAATATTTTTAGTCACCTCGCCAATTGAAATATAGTCCACTCCGGTGGCGGCGATGTCTGTGATGGTTTTCTCATCAATACCACCAGAGGCTTCCAGTTTGATTTTGCCTTTTGCCATGGCAACCGCCGTGTTGGTATCCGCCAGCGAAAAATTGTCGATCATCGCGATATCAGCACCGGCAGCGATGGCCTGTTCCAGTTCGTCGAGATTTTCGGTTTCTACCTCAAGAGGCAGTTCCGGGTGTTGTGCACGGGCCGCTGACACCGCCGCGGTGATACTGCCCGCGGCTGCAATATGATTTTCCTTTAATAGATAGGCGTCAAACAAACCCATGCGATGGTTGCTGCCGCCACCACAGGTCACCGCATATTTTTGCGCCACACGCAGTCCTGGAATGGTTTTGCGTGTGTCCAACAATACGGTATTTGTCTGGTTGATGAGGCGTACGTACTTTGCCGTTTTAGTCGATGTGCCTGACAGAAGCTGCACGAAGTTCAACATCGTGCGTTCAGCGCTCAACAAACTGCGCGCAGGTCCCCTCAACTCAAACAGAGTCTGGTTTGCAGACACCGAGTCTGCATCCTCGACATGCCAGGTGATGGTAATGTCCGGGTCTACCTGGCGTACAGTTTCAACAACCCAGGGTGCGCCGCAGAACACGCCATCGTCGCGAGTGATGACGCGCGCGTGGGCGGTTGTAGATGCTGGAATCAGCGCCGCAGAAACATCCTCTGCGCCAAGATCTTCGGCAAGTGCGGCAGCAACGTTGGCGGTCACAATATCCCGTGGTGGTTTTACAGACGTACCTTGTGCCATAAATATAGTTATCCCGGTGGTGTTGTGTGATGCAAAGACGGACAATTGTAGCCGCTCGTTCCCGTTTAACTAAGTAGGATTTACACAGCTGTGGTAGTGGATGATCTGCACCATCTTGATGCTGCCGACTGGTTGCCCAGCCCGCACTTCGATGAGCGGCCTTTTAACCGGCAGCCCGAACTGGTGGTTTTACACTGCGTATCCCTGCCAGAAGGCCAATTCGGAACCGGGTATCCACAAGCCCTGTTTCAAGGTTGCCTGGACCTTGATGCACACCCCTCATTTCATGATCTGGCGGGTATGGAAGTGTCTCCTCACCTCCTGATTGATCGCGAGGGTGACCTCGAGCAGTTTGTTGCATTTGATCAGCGCGCCTGGCATGCAGGTATGTCATGTTGGCGGCATCGCCCTAGATGCAACGACTTTGCTATTGGTATCGAGCTTGAAGGTGCTGTCAATCTGCCGTTCAGTCTTGCTCAATACGATAGCCTGGCGCGTGTGCTGCTGGCTTTGTTTTTAAAGTACCCGGCGTTAAGTATTGACGCTGTAGTTGGTCACAATGAGATTGCGCCAGGGCGTAAAGAAGACCCCGGTACATTTTTCGACTGGAAAGGACTCTATCTGGGGATACATCGTCTGATGTTGCCCCAGCTGTCCCCAAACGATGCCTGCTAGCTATACTTAAACGGCGCTAGAACGATGACCAAGCAAAAAGG
>CBDUMB010000471.1:0-3083 GCA_965368205.1 uncultured Pseudomonadaceae bacterium
ACTATCGATGAAACCCAATTGGGTAATTACGCCGGTAAGTTCCTGAAAATTCAGCGTAAAACCCGTGCCACCCTGATGGACATCATCGACGACAAGTCGGTTGGGATTCTGGAAGAAGACCCCGCCCGCGCGATTGTGAAAATTGCCAAACCCATGGGGGTTATCGGCGCGCTGTCACCGTCGACCAACCCGGAAGCCACGCCGGTTATCAAAGCTATTCACGCGGTTAAAGGTCGCAATGCCATCATTGTTGCCCCACATCCCCGCGCGAAGCTGACCAACAAGAAAATCTGTGACCTGATGCGCGAGGCGCTGGTAAAAATGGGCGCACCGGCGGATCTGGTGATCGCCATTGAAACCCCCAGCCTCGAGCTGACCAACGAACTGATGCGACAGTGTGATCGCGTGCTGGCCACCGGCGGCGGCGCCATGGTAACGGCTGCGTATTCAAGCGGTACACCCGCGTTAGGTGTTGGCGTAGGTAACGCTGTGATTACGGTAGACGATACTGCGGACCTGGATGACGCTGCAGAAAAAATCCACATGTCTAAAACCCTCGACCTGGCTGCATCCTGTTCGTCCGATAATTCCGTCATTCTGCACAATGCCATCTATGACACCATGCTTGAAAAGCTTCAGGCCAAAGGCGGCTACGTTGTGAACGATGCGGAAAAAGCATTGCTACAACAAACGCTCTGGGATAATGAAGGACATCTGAATACCGATATTGTTGCCCAACCTGCAGAAGTTATTGCAGCCAAAGCCGGCATCACTATCCCCGAAAATACAGAGTTTTTTATTGTGCCGGAAACCGGCTGGGGCCCCGAATATCCCTTTTCAGGAGAGAAACTGTCAGTTGTGATGGCTTTGTACCACGCGCGGGACATCGATCATGCTATTGAGCTGACCAACCACATTCAGGGCTATCAGGGACAGGGACATTCGTGTGGCATCTACTCCACCAGCGACGCCAATATCATGAAACTGGCGGAAGCGACCAAAACCTCACGGGTGATGGTCAACCAGCCCCAGGCCGCCTCCAACAGTGGCAACCTGTGGAATGGCATGCGCCAGACATTTTCCCTGGGTTGCGGCTCCTGGGGTGGCAACGGCACCAACCACAACATCTCCTGGCGCGATCTGATCAATGAAACCTGGGTGTCCAGACCGCTACCAGAAAACAAAGAGCTGGCCTCTGACGAGCAGCTCTTTGGCGATGTTATCGAAAGACTAGGTTAGCCTTCCAGCACCGTGCGCGCGCCATCAATGGCGCGCGTATAAATACCGGTGGCGAATTTAACCGCCGTTTCTTCATCCACCCCGCGTGGCTCAAAAGTTCCGGTCCATTCAACGGTTGTTGTGCCGTCATCATTATCGTTCACCGCCACCACGGCACTATAGTCGGCAAAAGGCAGCGGACCACCATCGTTAGTAATCGCATACGCAAACTGCCGGGCTGAAGGCTCATAGACATCCAGTCGCTCCACAACATCACCGTTGGGCGTGGAAATAGTGCGCGTCATGCCTACACCCTCGCCTTCGTAAACCACAGAATCAATGCCTGGTCCGGGCTGAATGCTTTTGAAATTGCCAAGAATCTGCCAGACATCGTCGGCATTGGCTTTTATTTTTTGAACCACTTTGGCTTGGGCCATGTTTCTCTCCTGATTAAGTATTTGTACAAAGTTTTTTGTTGGCCTAGAGCGCCGCGATGGCGGCACTCATGGTCTGCTCGGTGACCTGCCAGCGGTCATCTGCCCAGGGCATTGGCATCAGTACCGGGTGCTCAACGCCGGCATCTATGTAACTTCGGGTAAAGGCGGTCACTTCAGGCTTATCGCCGATAAAGTTGATGGCTTGAATCATCTGTTCCGATATTGCTGCCAACGCGCCGTCTCTGTCCTTTTGTGCGTGACACGCGCGCAGCTGATCCACCTCGTCAGAAAACCCGGCAGCCCGAAACATATTTGCGTATCCATCAGCCATGGCATAGTTGAACAGGTCTTTGCGCGCTGACTTGGCGCCGCGCTCAAATTCTGTGACCGACGCATGTACATAGGCAAATATTTTAGCGTTACCCCCGGCACGCACCTGGGCAATAGAGGGCGCCACATGACTGACGGGAATGTAGTTAAGCAAAACGCCGTCTGCAATTTCACCGGCCAGCTTCAACATCTGCGGCCCTAATGCGGCCAGCACAATTTTTGGCTTTCGCTCACCCAGACGCATGCCTAACCTGAACCGTTTCACCGACCAGAAATCACCTTCAAAAGTCACCGCTTCGCCAGACAGGCATTCACGCAGCAAAGCAACATACTCTCGCATTCTCGCAATGGGCCGATCGGGCGGGGGCGCGCCGTGTTGAGCCAGAATGCCAGGCGCTGACACACCGAGGCCTAACCACACATCTGCATCCGGGCTTAATGCCTGCAGGGTCGCTGCAGACATGGCTGCGAGCGGTGGCGTGCGCACCGCAATCGGGATGATGCCGGTTGCCAGGTCAAGTGTGGGCGCAACCGCTGAGACAGCACCCAGCAACGAAATGGCATCGGTACCGGTCGCCTCCACAGTCCACAGTGAACGGTAGCCCATTTGCTGAGCCATCTGCGCCACATCAATAACCGCGCGTGGGCCAAGGACACCAAGACTGCCAAAGGTGACACCCATTTCGTTGCTCATAACTCCTGCCCCTCGATTTGTCTGCTTTCAGATAAGAAGCCAAGACTGTACGCAAGCCCGCCGCAGGCAACAACAGCTTTGCAAAAAACACGCATATCGAAAAAAGGCGTTATAGTAGGGACTGGCACCATTCATACAGGGGAGAAACATGAACACGGCCAGCACCACACGGATTGCATTCGCGGCAGCCTTACTCACGGCGTCAGTGACGCTACTGACCAGTACAGTGGCCACAGCCGATGGCATCAAACGCACTGCCAGCGGCAAACCTGATCTTTCGGGCACCTACGATGTGTCCACCCTCACGCCTTTCCAACGCCCACAGGAATTCGGCGACAACCGCTATCTCACGCCCGAAGCGGCCGCCGCCATTGTCGAGGAAAACCGGCAACGCGTCATTGACC
>CBDUMB010000472.1:0-3074 GCA_965368205.1 uncultured Pseudomonadaceae bacterium
CGTGGATCGCGACCGTTCACAATATCCGCAATTGTATTGCGTTGCGCGCTGATGAACCGTTCACTGGTGGCGGTGAGCGGGATGTCTTCGGCAAGAATTGCCGGTGCGATCAAAGGTCGCACCCGGCGTATACGTAAATTATCGATGTTTGACACCATAAGGCTGAAAATTTCTGCTGGATCTGAAGGGAACAGTGGCCATAGTAACCCGCGCGACAGGCGCTGTAACCGCCGTCTGAAGTGTCACAATTCTGTCACGCTTGCTGCCTAGGCTGGCCGGGTACAGAAGCTTTCAGCACAAGCAAAATAACTCTAAAGGTCTGCATGCCTGATCGAATATCTACCGCAAATACTGCAGCAGGATCTGCGGCGCAAAGCATTCTGCTCTGGCTCGGCGTGGTGGCGCTGGTCTATCTGCTGCTGGTGGGCGTCAGCGTAGTCGGCGCGGGATTCAAATGGATATCCGGAGGTGCGGACGGCGCCGCCGCAATCTTCGCGTTTGCAAGCAATCCTATTGCAGGTGTCATTCTTGGCACGCTGGCAACAGCCCTGGTGCAGTCTTCAAGTACCGTCACGTCAGTGATTGTGGGTCTTGTTGCTGGTGGTGTGCCGGTGGCTCTCGCTGTGCCCATGATCATGGGCGCGAATATGGGTACCACCATAACCAATACCATCGTCAGTCTGGGCAACCTGCGTGACAGCGCCGCGTTTAAAAAATCGTTTCAGGCGGCCACGGTGCACGATTTTTTCAACCTTTTCAGTATTGTGATTTTCCTGCCCATCGAGATGATGTTTCATCCGCTGGAAAAGATGGCCGGGGTTGCTGCAGGATGGTTTGCCGATGGTCAGAGTGCATCGATGTCGGATGCTAATTTCCTCGGAGCCTTGACCAAACCTGTAGCTGATCATGTGGTGGATCTGGCACGTGATCTGCCCGACAGCGTCGGCGCCAGCCTGGCCATCGGGGTTGGTGTGTTGATGATCATGTTATCAGTTGTGTACCTCGGCAAACTGCTGCGGCGTGCGATGACCGGGAAGGCAAAAGGGGTCATGGAAAAAGCCATTGGCCGACGGCCTGAAACGGGTGTCATGTCAGGCGCGCTGGTGACTGTTCTGGTGCAGTCTTCCTCTACCACCACAAGTCTTGTTGTTCCCCTTGCTGGCGCGGGTGTGCTGACGCTTAAACAAGTCTTCCCGTTCACAATGGGCGCTAACATAGGTACGTGTATTACGGCCTTGCTGGCTGCGACCGCAGTCACCGGTGCATACAAAGTGTTTGCTCTGCAGATTGCACTCGTGCACCTGTTTTACAATCTGTTAGGTGTATTGGCTTTTCTGTATATCCCCTGGCTGAAAGCGCTGCCAATGCGGGCGGCTTCTCTGCTTGGACAGAAATCTGCGGAGCACCGCGGCTGGGCGTTTGGCTATATCTTTGCGGTGTTTTTTGTTCTGCCCGGTTCGTTATTCGGCGCGCAACTGCTCAGCGGCTCCGGTGACGCTGAGATCATTAACGCCCTTGAAAGTGAAGCTGCTCAGCAGTGTCAGGCCGAGATGGAAGACTGCACGGTAAATATAGAATAAATAGATCTATGGCCACTGTGCTGCCTGTTCTGGGGTAGTATCCTGCTCAGGGAGAAAGGGGGGTTCAAGTAAACGTCATGCCTGCGACCACATCCACAGGTCCGTTGACGGACATCACGATCATCGATTGCACGATGGCATTGGCCGGGCCTTTTGGCACCGCGCTGCTTGCCGACCTGGGTGCCAATGTCATAAAAGTTGAACCCCCCAAGGGTGACATGGCCCGGTCGGTACCCCCGCTGCCTGAAGGTTACACAAACGCCGGCAGTGCTGATCAAAATACACAAAGCGGTGCTGCTGATTACGGCGGATACTTTGCCAGCATCAATCGCAATAAACGCAGCATTGTCCTGGACCTGAAAAATAAAAACGATGCTGAAGTGTTCATGCAGCTCTGTGAGCAGGCGGATGCTGTGGTGGAAAACATGCGTGTAGGCGTCATGGATAAACTGGGTCTGGGATACGAGGCAATAGCCGAGCGAAACCCCAAAATTGTCTATGGCGCCATTCGTGGCTTTGGCGATCCCCGTACCGGTGAAAGTCCTTACGCCAACTGGCCTGCGTACGACATCGTGGCCCAGAGTATGAGCGGCCTTGCCCACATTACCGGGCCAGCAGACGGCGGCGGTTATCCAAGTGGTGTGAGTGTCGGTGATATATATCCTGGCACTCTGCTGGCGTTAGGTGTTGTGTCTGCCATCCATCACGCACGGGTATCAGGACAAGGACAATTCCTGGATGTTGGGATGTACGATGCCATGCTTGCTTTCAACGAAACCACCATTGCCAATTATGGCTATGCCGGAATCGAACTCGGACCGCGTGGCCAGCATCATCCGAATCTCATGCCTTTCGGCCTGTTTCCAACCCTGGATGGCAGTGTCGCGATCGCTGCGCCTGGCCCCGGTCACTGGGATGCGTTGTGCGATGCGATGCAGCGGGTCGATTTAAAAGATGATCCGCGCACGAAAAATACATATGTGCGGCGGCGTCATCAGGCGTTTGTTGAAGCTGCGATAAGTGCCTGGACCGAAACACTGAAAAAAGCCGAAGTGGTGCAGGCTCTGGGTGGGCGCGTGCCGTGCGGACCGGTAAATACGGCATCAGATATTTTTGCCGATCCTCATGTGGCTGCCAGATCTATGATTACGCGCTTCAATCTGCCAGGGAAATCAGAACCCGTGGCCATTGTCGGCAGCCCTATCAAATATACGCAAACGCCGGCGGGCTTCTATCGATTACCACCGGGCCTAGGCGAGCATACACAGGAAATTCTGGGTGAGTTTGGTATCAGACTCGACCCATGACACGAAGAGTTCAAAAGATGTTAAACAAGGAGAAGCAATGAGCGATTTTGAAAATAAGGTAGTCATCATAACCGGTGCTGGCGGCGGTCTGGGTAAAGCTCATGCGCTGGAATTTGCCCGGCGCGGTGCGAAAGTGGTGGTCAATGATCTTGGTGGCAGCGGTGACGGTACCGGCGCCAGCGATATG
>CBDUMB010000473.1:0-3050 GCA_965368205.1 uncultured Pseudomonadaceae bacterium
GCTTGCGGATCTGCAGGTGGCCATTAATGAAGCAGGCAAACACGGCAAAGTCGGCGTTGTCGGATACTGTTTTGGTGGCCTCCTGACCTGGCTCAGCAGTTGCCAGCTGGAAGGTGTGGCGGCGGCCAGTTCGTACTACGGGGGTGGTGTTGCCGGACAACTGGACAATACGCCAAAGTGTCCTGTGATTTTCCACTTTGGAGAACTGGACGCGCATATTCCAATGAGTGATGTGGAAGCCGTTAAAGCCGCTCAACCAGATTCACCAGTCTACGTTTATGCCGCGGATCACGGGTTCAATTGCGATCATCGTGAGAGCTACAACGAGGCGGCGTCCAAATTGGCGTTGCAGCGAACGCTGGATCATTTCGCCAGTCATTTAACTGCTTAATGCTGCAAAACGTCAGGTGATCGTGAACAACAAACTTCAATATCAAGCCGGTGGGCGAGCATTGCTTACATATCGAATGCCCTCGTGCTTGACATCTACAGGGGGTTTGTTGATCCTTCGAGCACGGAATGGGGTGGGCGAATCAAATTTCTCCCCGGTTAGCGCTGCTAAGCGTTTTGTGTAACTTTTGGTGACATAAAGCGTTGATCAGTGAATAAAAAGACACTTGCCGCATGCAATCAACGAATCCTGTCGGGTAGTCCGCTACTCGACCGGCGTTGGGTATGTGTGAAGTGAAAAGAAAGAACGGATCTTTCCAGTAGGAAGTTGTAATGAAAAATCATATGCAAAGGTTAACCACCTTACGGCGCGTCACGGCGTTGCTTGGGGTGCTGGTTTTCACGACTAGCACAGCCACCGTATCCGCGACGACGTTGTCGGATATCTTTCAGGTTGCAGAACGGATAAATCAGTCCGCTATTCGGTCGCAGTCAAAAATTGATGCATTGACCGAAGAAACGCGCGAGTTGCTGAGCACCTACAAAACGGTGCTGAAAGAAATTGAAGGCTTGCGGGTTTACAACCGTCAGCTGGAAAAGCAGATTGGCAACCAGGAAACTGAAATGACCGAGTTGGCAGGTGCCATCGACAAAGTAACGGTCATTGAGCGCCAGATCACGCCACTTATGCTGCGCATGATCGATGGTCTCGAACAGTTTGTGGAACTTGATATTCCGTTCCTGCTGGATGAACGCACTGATCGTATTGATCGTCTGCGTGAAATGATGGATCGCGCAGATGTGGCGGTCTCCGAGAAGTTCTCCCAGGTTTTACGTGCATTCCAGATTGAGAATGACTACGGACGAACAATGGAAACTTACGGTGACACGATTGTTATCGGCGGTACCGAGCGCAAAGTAGATATCCTCAAAGTAGGCCGGATTGCCCTGGTCTACCAGACACCTGATGGTGGTGAGACGGGTATGTATAACCGCAACTCACAGTCTTATGAACCAATTGATGACGAATACCAGTCTTCTATCCGCCAGGGTATTCGTATGGCGCGGCAGCAAGCCACGCAGGATTTGTTCAGCATTCCGTTACATGGGGCGGAGGCAGCACAATGAGCACACATTCTATGAAAATTATTACACTGTTACGCGGCCTGCTACTGGGCGGCTTGCTGACAATTGCACCGGCTAGCTTCGCTGAAGAAGCTGCTGATGCAGCAACACCAGCGAGTGATCTTGCGGTAACCGAGGCGAATTCGCTCGACCAGTTACTCGACAATGTTGAGCAGCGTCGAGTGGTGGAATCGCGAGAGCACACCGCACGCGAACGTCGTTTTGCTCAGGATCGTGCTAACCAGGCGAAACTGTTACAGGATGCCCAGGCTGAACGCACACGTGAAGAGCGACGCTCGGACCGGCTTGAGACCACCTTTGAAGAAAACGAGATTCGCATCGGCGATCTTACCGAGCAGCTGGATAAGCGCTTAGGCAGCTTGCGTGAATTGTTTGGTGTGCTGCAGCAGGTAGCTGGCGACACCCGCGGTTTGTTCGAGGCTTCATTGATTTCGTCACAATATCCTAACCGCGGTGAGTGGTTGGATGCGCTGGCTAAGAAGATGGGTACTGCAAGCCAGTTGGCAACCATTGAGGAAATGGAAACACTCTGGTTCGAGCTTCAGCGTGAAATGACTGAATCTGGCAAAGTTTCCCGTTTCCCGGGCACCATAACCAAACTGTCTGGTGAAAAAGTTAACACCGATATCGTTCGCGTGGGTTCTTACGCGTTGCTCGGTGAAGGTGAATACCTGCAATGGGATGCAGACACTCAATCAATCATTGAGTTGGCTCGCCAACCTTCCGGCCGGCACGTCTCTACTGCAGCTGCTGTGCAGGAATCTGCCGCTGGCGAGATTGTTGAGTTTTCCATTGACCCATTACGCGGTTCTCTACTCGCGCTGTTGATTCAGGCTGCCACTATCGGTGAGCAGGTTGGTTCGTTAGGCGCAGTTGCTGAATGTTACCTGCCTTTCTGTGACGGACAGGGCGGTACGGTAGGCGCAATCATTATTCTGGGTGGATTTATTGGTGTCCTGCTTGCGCTGGAACGCCTGTTAACTCTGACCATGATTGGCGCGAAGGTAAACGCTCAGCGCAAGAACCCAACGCCAAGCGACGACAACCCACTGGGTCGAGTCCTCAAGGTTTACGATGAAAACAAAGAGGTCGACGTCGAGACGCTGGAGCTGAAGCTTGGTGAAGCGATTCTCGGGGAGACGCCGAAGTTGACGCGGAACATCACCTTGATTCAGGTGATCTCTGTAGTAGCTCCGTTAACCGGTCTGTTAGGAACGGTTATCGGTATGATCGAGACCTTCCAGGCAATTACGCTGTTTGGTGCAGGTGATCCCAAGACCATGGCGAGTGGTATTTCAAAAGCTTTGATGACCACCGTTCTGGGTCTGTGTGTTGCAATTCCGACAACGCTGTTGCACGCACTGGTTAATGCTCGCTCCAAGTCTGTTATTCATGTTATTGAAGAGCAGAGCGCAGGCATTATTGCGGATCACGCCGAAAAATCTGGCCAGCCCGTAGGGTAAGGGCTGGATGATCGGCATAACAAATAGGAGCAATCGATAGATGTTAGGCGA
>CBDUMB010000474.1:0-3049 GCA_965368205.1 uncultured Pseudomonadaceae bacterium
GAGTGGGCGCTAACTCGATTTTGGCTCTAAGTCCTCTTTAACAAAGTCCTCTTTAACAAAGTCCTCTTTAACAAAGTCTTCTTTGTACCGTACCGCACAGTCAGGGCAGACAAAATCGTCCGGCAGATCTGTAAACAGATGGCCGGGCGGATACCCCTCATGATCATCACCTGACGCCTCGTCATAGGTATAGCCGCACCCGGGACAGCGGTATTTAAGATGCTGGGGCAAAGTTGTCTCCGTATTTGTGCAGAATCTCATCGCGCGCCGCAGGATCTATATTGATCTTGTTCAGATCACCTTGCACGTGGGGCAGCGCCAGCAGTTTGGCATCCATGTATTTGAACCACAGGCTGGGTACATAGGCCAGCAGGTACATGCCGTAATAGCCGCTTGGCAGACTCGGCAAATCCTCAAAGTGACGCAGGCTCTGGTAGCGTCGGGTGGGATTGGCGTGATGGTCAGAATGTCGCTGCAGATGAAACAGAAGCAGGTTGGAATAGATGTGATTAGCGTTCCAGCTGTGGTGTGGCTGGCATCGCTCGTACTTTCCATTGTCCTGTTGCGCGCGCAATAAGCCGTAATGCTCTATGTAGTTGGCGCTGGTCAGAACCCACCATGAGAAGAAATTGTGGATCACGAGGAACGGTATCATGATCCAGCCGAAGGCGATCAGAAGGGACAGCTGCAGGACTGCGCTGATCAGATAACTCTGTAACACTTCGTTCTGTAAGCTGAAAACGGGCAAATCTTTACGCTTCAGTCGCTCCCTTTCAATCACCCATGCTCTGTGAAACGCGCCAGGAATTTCACGTCGTGCAAACCGGTATATTGATTCACCCATACGTGCGCTTGCAGGGTCCTCAGGGGTGGCCACATCCCGATGATGGCCTCGATTGTGTTCAATCCAGAAGTGTCCGTAGGCAGGCACAGCAAGGACAATCTTAGCCAGCCAGGTTTCAAGACCCGTACGTTTATGGCCCAGTTCGTGGCCGGTATTGATGGCAAAGCCATCTGCGAAGCCAATCGCCACCGTTAACATTAGAAACCCCCACCAGGGCAGCGTCTGGGTGCCGACAAACACGGCCACCGTAATAAACGTTATATAGTGCACTGGGACTGTCAGATAAGTCAGCACGCGGTAATAGCGATCTTCCTCCAGCTGGGGCACAAGCGATTCCGGCGGATTATTCTGGTCTTCTCCGAACAGCCAGTCCAACAGAGGCGCCACAACAAACATAAGCGTCAGCGGTACTGCCAGCCAGAAAGACTGCCCAGTGGCCAGAAAGCCGAACACGCCAATCAGAGGCAACATGGGGTTGATCAGTGAAAGTGACCACCACCAGCGTTTCCGATCGACGTAGGTGACGGTGTGGTCAGTTGAATCTGTAATACTGTAGGTGCGCATGAGACAGTCTCTTTCCCCTTTGCGCCTACTATAGGCAAAGTGTGGCGATTGGTCAGCCTTCAGAAATGGCAGAACTTCGCTTCATTTTGCTGACCCCATCGTGTTCCAGTGCGCGCAGGAGGGCATGTTTCACATCTGCAATGCTGACAGGCTTTGAAACGAAGTCATTCATGCCAGCGGCAATGCACGCGTCACGGTCCTCAGCCAGGGCATTGGCCGTCATGGCAATAATGTAAGGTTGAGTGAGGTCATCGGTACCGCGAATAATCTGGGTCGCCTCCAGGCCATCTACATTTGGCATCTGCACATCCATAAAGACTATGGAGTAAGTTTGATCACACAACATTTTCACCGCCTCGGAACCATCGCTGGCAATATCCGCCCGCAGCCCCAGTTTTTTCAGAATCTGGCGAGCAACGGTTTGATTCACGACATTGTCTTCTGCCACCAACACAGCAATATCCTGAAGGTCGGCGATACTTTCGTCTGGCGAATAGGCGCTGGCGGGCGCTGCGGTGTCGTCGAAGGCCCGCAATAAAGCGTTAAACAAGTCAGTAGGACGGATCGGTTTGCGTAGGACCTGAGTAAACTGCGACCAGTCAACGTCGCCGCGATCCAACGAGGTGAGTAAAACAATAGGCACAAGTTCTTCATGCTGGCTGCGCAACGCCTCGAGCAGGTCTTCGCCATCCATATCAGGCATCGACATATCCGTGATGATCAAGTCGCAGCAGCCGGGCTTGTAAGCATCCAACAGGTCTGATGGGTGGCTGAACAGGGTTGCAGACATGCCAAACCATTCCAGCAGGCCCTGCAGTACTTTTCGGTTGGTAGAGTTGTCATCTACGCCAAGTACTCTTTGTCCGTGCAATCTGGGTAATTGCTGCCAGCATTCAATCGCAGTCCATGGCGCACTGATATAGAAGCTGAAGGTAGAACCCGCGTCCAGCTTGCTGGAGACGGAAATTTCGCCACCCATGATTTCTATGAGATTCTTACAGATGGACAGGCCAAGACCGGTGCCACCGAAGCGTCGTGTTGTGGAAGCATCCGCCTGGGTGAACGGTTCGAACAAGGTGTCGATTTTATGCTGTGGAATGCCAATACCACTGTCGATAATTGCGAAGTGTATTGTGCTGGCAACCTCTTTTTTGCCGGTTGTTTTTCGATCGATCCACACCTTTATAGTGACTTCACCCTGTTCTGTGAATTTTATTGCATTGGACAGAAGATTGACTAACACCTGTCTTAAGCGGGACCCGTCACCTAAAATGTAGCCGAGGTCCTCGGGTGATATGTCCAGGGTCAGTTCGATGCCTTTCTGCGCCGCCAGGCTTGCGACAACGTCAATAGCGTCGGTAATACAGTGTTCCAGGTCGAAGGGCACCACTTCCAACTCTATTTCGTCAGCCTCTATTTTGGCGAAGTCGAGGATTTCGTTGATGATCACCAGCAGTGATTCGCCGCTTGAACGGATCGTGTCTACATAGCTCGCTTGTTCCTGGTCCAAGCGGGTATTCTGCAGTAAAGACGTCATGCCAATAACACCGTTCATAGGTGTGCGGATCTCGTGGCTCATGTTGGCCAGAAACTGAGTACGCGCCTGAGTTGCTGTTTCAGCTGCCAGTTTGGCTTGCTCCA